>VGLH01000148.1 GCA_016866785.1 Candidatus Poribacteria bacterium | reverse complement strand
TCGAGCTCGCTGAGCTCGGAACGGAAGCGCTCGCGGATGCGGCGCCACTCGGCATCCTCGACGCCCTTCTGATCGTCGAACAATCGTCGAGCCGTCTGGGCTCTCCGGTCCTTGCCCGTCTCGCGCTGCTGCAGGGATTTCGAGCTCTCCAGCATACGCGTCTCGATCCGGCGCATCCGCTCCAGCACGTCCCGGTTCATCTGAGACGCCTGGAGCCGCCGTTCGACCTCCTGCATCTCGGGTCCGAGGTCGCCCAGCTCGCCGAGTACCTGCTCCATGCCTTTGAGACGCGACGCCAGGCGTTCGGTGGCTTCGCGGATGAGGGACTGCTCGAACGCCATGCGCTCCATCGTCTGGTCGCCGCCCGGCGTCTGTCCCTGACGGCGCATCTGTTCCATGATCTGCTCTGCCAGTCGGTTCAGGTCCGCCTGTCCCTGCGCGAGTCGGTCGAGCTGATCCATCATCCCCTGGAGCCCGGACTGCTGCATCTGCGCGTTCATGGAGTTGAGCGCATCGAGCATCCGCAGCGTGGTCGTGTTCAACGATCCCAGAGCCTGACCGAGAATCGGCACGGCGCGCTCCGTCTCGTTTGCCTCCAGCGCCTGGACCGCGCGCCTCGCTGCGTCGGACGCTTCCCGCAAGCCCCATGCGACCTCTAGCGGAACCCGAATCTCCTCCTCGCTGAGCGCTTCCAGCCGCCGGGAAACCTGATCGATGCCCTCGCGTAGCGTCTGCTCGCGGACCGCGAGCTGCTGCCGGACGGGGTTCGCCGAAGACGACGAGACGCCGCTGCGCGATTGATTCATCTGCGTCGCGCGGCGCAGCACTTCTTCTTGCTCTGCGGCGACGTGAAGCGTGTCGCGCACGGATGCCCGGAGCGCATCGGCGATGCGCTCTCCGTCTGCGCCCTGCATGAACTCGTTCGCGTTGTCCAGCCCTTGCCGCATCGCCTGGAGTTGTTGGAGCGCGGATGTAGCGGGTGGCTGTGCTTGCGCCGGATCGCGTTGCGCGAGTCTGCCCTGCGCTTTGGACAAGTCGCCAACCAGGTCCTGCGTCTGCGCCTCGTTGCGCAGTCTGTCGAGTTCGTCGGCAACCTGCTTCAGAGCCTCCTCAGAGGCGAGCTTGCCCTGGGCTAGCTCAACTTGGGCCAGCAGGTCTTTCGCGCCTTGCTCGACGCGGCTCTCATCGTCGGCAAGCTCCTGCGAGCGCTGCGCCTCTTGCGTTCCGGGGCGAGGCTTCCGATCGCCAACATCGCTCCGTAGAGCCTCCGTGCCTTCGACGACGATCCTTTGCTGCTCGACGAGCTCCTCCGCCATCCGAAGCGCCTTCTGCACCTCGCGCGAAGCGACAGCCTTCTCGAGCATGTCGATCATTTGCTCGATGCGCTGGCGGAACGCCTCCTGGTCGAAACTCGCCTCCATCAGCTTGCGGCGCTGCTCTCCCAGTTCCGTCGACTGCAGCGTCTCTTGCAGCTTCTTGAGCGCCTCCTTGAGTTGCTCGGAGGCGACTTCGTCGAGCAGGCGCTGCATTTCGGCGACCTTCGAGAGCGTCTCCGGGTTCATCAAGTCGTTCCGCTGGGCGGCGTCCAGCTCCTTGGCGACCTCGCGCGCGAGCTCCTCCCGACGCTGCTCAATATCCGCCTGGCGCTGGGCAGCCTGTTCGAGGTCCTTGCGGTCCCGCAGCGTCAGCTCCTGTTCCTTGCGCAGCTTGTCCACAATCGTATCGACCACGTCCTTGACCGCCTGTTGTTCCTCAGAGATCGACGCGAGCGCGTCGGACTGGCTCTGCTGGCTCGCGGCGAGCTCGTCGAACAGCTCCTCCATGGCTGGGAACCGTACCCGGTACGTCGGCGACACGGAGAACTTGGGCCCGGACACGGTGTCGTTGTCCCACGCCTCGACGTAGTAGCTCACGCTTTCGCCAGGGAATAGGTCCAGCGGGCCCAAGTCCCACGAATAAGCGACCTGCGCCACCGGCGTCGCTCGCCGATGCGATGCCATGACCACCGCAGCCGGCTGCGAGCCCTCCTCCTTGCTGTAGCGAAGCACGAACTTGGATACGCCGAAGTCGTCAACTGCTTCTGCCTGTAGCCCGAGCCGCATCGTCCGGTCGAGAGACGTGTCCGTGCCTGGGGCGGTGACGGTCAGTTCCGGCGGCGAATCGGGCACGGCGACGACGACGTAGCGCGGCGGGTCCGCGTGCGTGACTCCGTCGCTGCTGGTGAGCACCAGGGCATACCGATCACTGGCTGTGACGTCGGTTCCGCCAGTGAAGCTGCTGCCATCTACGGCGAGCTCGACGTCCTCCGTCTCATCGAAGTCCAGTCGAGCGGATCGCAGAGGAACCGCACTGGTTCCCTGCCAGTCCACACGCGTGCCGACCAGCGCGGTCACGTCGCCGTTGCCGTCCTCCAGCGCTCTGGACGCGACGCCGGAGTATTCCGGGAAGCGCAGGTGCACGCGCAGCGATTCCACGACAGGCGGCGAGGCGACGGAGAGCGCGAACTGCTCGGATGCTTCCTTGCCGGCGACCACTTGGTACTCGGTGGTCGAAACGATGTGCAGGATCGACGCTTCGTAGACTGCGCCGGACTTCTCCATGCGAAGGCTGCGCCAATCCGACTCGCCGGTCTCCCTGAATCGGAGGCTCACGTCGCCTGAATACGTACCGCGAATCAGAGCTCGCACGGGTACATCGCCGCCATGCTGGATCGCCGCGTTCCCGGGCTGAACCGACTCGATTGCGTAAGTGAACGACTCGGTCGGCGACTGCCACAGAGCTCGGATGCGATCTGCCGAAACGACGCCCGTCGCGCCGAGCCCAGCAACGATGACCGTCGCTACCAGAGCGAGCGAAACGCCTTGCAGTGCGTGCCGACGCTCCGCACTCAGCACCAGCCGACCATCAGCGGCGTTTGCCGCACGGGCTCCATCGTCGATGGCTGTGTTGAGCAGTCGAGAGTCGTATCCCAGGCGGTCGCGCGCGCGCGCATCCGCGTGTAGCTGCACGGCGGCGATGACGCGCGACTGCGCGTCGGGATCGGCGTCCTCGATTCTGCCGGCGAGGTCTTCTCGCGTCGGCACACGCAGCAGTCGACCCAGCCATTCGCGGGATGCCAGCCAGACGGAGCCAGCCGCCCATGCCGCCAGCCCCACCAGGCGCGCCCAAGGCGGTAGGAAGCTCCCGACCGCCACCAGGACCGCTCCTGCGACTGCCGTCGCCGCGCCCCACCGTAGGAGCCCAGCCATCAGACTCAGGGCCCATGCGGTGCGCCTGAGCGCGTCCAGCCGGCGCAGGACGTCGGCGATGGCAGTCGGATTCGTTTGGGCAAGCGGCTGTGACACGGTTCCCATCGCCTCAGTTGGTGAGAGCGTAGACGGCGATGTTCACCGCCATGCGAACGGCGGCTTCGCGTACGTCGTCGGGGTCTTTGTGGACCTCGAATGCTTCCAAACCGTCGCCGATATCGGCGCTCCATGCGTAGTAGACGACCATCCGACCGTTGTGGAACATGCCGAACCCTTGCGCCGGATCGCCGTCGTGGACGTGCACCTTCGGGAGACCGGGCAGTTCGTAGAAGCTGCGGTAGATCGCGTGCGCCGCCGGGATCGGCTGCATCGGCGAATTCGGGAGAACACGCGCGATCTCACGGCGGAAGCTCCGGTCGATCCCGTAGTCGTCATTGGCGAACAGGAACCCGCCTGTCGTGAGGAACTTGCGGAGCGCGGCGACCTCGGCATCCGTCAGTCGGAAGTTCCCGTGACCGTTGACGTAGAGGAAAGGCGTCTGGTAGAGCGTTCGATCCGTAAGCGCGACGACTCGCGCCTGGGTCTCGGTCGGGATGCCGACCCGTTGGCGTATCTCTCGGAGCCAGTTGGCGATTGACGCCGTGCTCGAATACCAGTCGCCGCCTCCGCCGTACTTGAGCTGCCCGATGGCGAAGGGCGTCTGGGCGACCGCGCCGCTGCTCTCGGAGAGGAGCGCGACGAGCACAGCGCACCGTACGAGGGTGTGGAGCGCGACTCGCCGATGGTGGCGTTCCGTCACACGAGGCCCTTCCGTTTGCGGATCGCCCATTCCGCTCCGAGCGCCAGCGCGACGGCGATCAACAGCAGCGGGGTGTCCCAGGCAGCTCGTCGGACGCGGAGAGTGCGCGTCTCGGTGCTCTCCTCCAGCAGCGGCGCGATCTCGTCCGTTTGGTTCAGCAGCACATAGCGACCGCCTGTGGAATCCGCCAACGTCTGGAGGCGGGCGTCGTCACGCGCCGGGCTCGCGAACTCCAGCTGCGGCGTTTCGACATCGACCGATGCCGAGTCGGTTCCCAGTGACACGCCCTGCGACGATGCCTCCGCTCGGAGTTCGTACGTACCCACCTTAGGAAGTCGCAGCAGGCCGACGAATCGGCTGGGCCGGTCGCGGTCGGGAGCCATCGGCACTTCGGCGCGGTCACCGGAGGGCTCCGTCACGGTGACGCGAACATGGGCGTCCGATGCGGGTTGGTAGCCGGCTCGATAGGTTATCACGGCGACCTCCGCGATTTCGCCCGCCTCGTACTGGAGCCTCGACAGGACCAGTGCGGTCTGCTTCACGTCGGATCGCGTCGCCAGCCAGCGAACGACCTGCGCCCAGAACCGGTCGTACGCCGTCGCAGCCGCGCCAACGCTGCCATCCTGTTTCGCGGCGAACGCCCATTGCCACAGCGCGTCGGTGGCGATGAGCAGCGACTTGCCGGCTCCGTTCCTCTCAAAGACAACGACGGGGCTCGCGCCGCCGTTTGCGGCGACCAGCACGGAGCTCCCGGGCTTTGGGCGCAGACCTGCGTACAGGCGGCTCCACAGGGGCATCTGTCGCCACAGCAGGTCGTTCGCCTCAGGAGTGTCGGCGAACTGCGTCGCCGGATGGTACCTGCCGTCCGCGACAAGCTCCGGCGCGAACTCCCCTGTCTGGATCGACGCACCAGACGTGGGAACCGTCACGGGCAGCAGCGACTCGAATGCTCCCGCTCCGAGCCGTCTCGAGAGCCATTGGGCTCCCGCCAGCCACGCGATCCCTCCGCCGCGTGTGCTGAGGAAGCTCTCCAGCGCGTCGCGCTGGTTCCGTGGGAGCAGGTACAGCGCAACGTCGCCGACGATGACCACATCGTATCGGCTGAGCTCGGCGGCGTTTGATGGCAGCGATGGCGCCGAATCGAGCAGTGGGTACCGTCCGGTCCGCGCTGGAGCGCTGTCTGCCGCGCGCGACACCGAAGGCGACGCAATGAGCAGGGGTGTCAGCTCGACTTCCGCCATCGCCGCGAGCGACCGACGCAGGAACGCGAACTCATGCCGAGGCGTGCCGTCGATGAGGAGCACGCGGATCTTGGCGGGAAGGACTCGGGCTCGGACGCTCTTCGCGTTGTTGTCGCGGGTCAACTCCTCGGATGCCGCCGGCACCGACGCCGTGAACCGTACGCCGCCTTCTCGCGTCGGTGTGACGCGGAACGACACGCTGGGGGTGCGGTTGGCGGTTGACGCGCGGATCGTCTCCACGACGAGCGGGCGGTTGTCTTGAAGGAGCGTCACCGAGATGGGACGGTCGAGATAGCCTTCTGCGCGGATGGTCGCGGTGAGTGTCGCCTCCTGATCGACGAACAGCACTGGCGGCGCAGATAGGTTCAGAACCGCAATGTCTTTCGGAGCCAATGGGCTCCCGACGCCGACTGGAAAGACCGGCGCTCCAGATGGGGTCTGCTCCGACGCATAGCCGACGTTCTGGGCTCCATCCGTGAAGACGATGACGCCTGCAATGGGCGTGCCGCGTGCGTCGGAGAGCGCGTGCTGTACAGCCCCAAGGACGTCCGACGCCCGTCCGTCAGGCGCAGCTTCCTCGCTCTCGCGTGCTGGGTGGAGCGCGTCGTCGAACGTGTAGCGACGGACATCGAATCGCGATGACAAGGCGTGCGAGAGCTGGTTAGCGGCGGCTTCCGAAGCGTCCCACCGGGTGGACGCTCCCTCGTCGGCGATCGACATGCTCTGCGAGCGATCCACGAGCACGGCGACACGAGCTCGGACCGGTTCCTCTCGTGTCTCGACGCGGCGCGGTTCCAACAGCGCCAACGCGAGGAGAGCCACGGCGGCAACGCGCAGGCAGATGAGCGCCGCGCGCGTCATCCCGGTGAGCGGACGGGGCAGGAGGATGTACGAGAGTACCGCCACGCATACGCCAACGACGAGCACGACGACGAAGGGAACGATGGATCGTTCGATGACCATGCAGTGGCGAGCCTAGAAGCGAGACGGTTCCAGCCGCGCAGGTATGTTACCGAGGCGCACAACGCCGGTCAAACTCGGAGCCGTGCCGACGTGGCGGGAAAGGGCGCAGAGCGGTCACCAGAGCGCATCCCGTGAACGGGCGGGTACAGACGACGGGGTCCGGCGCGAAGCCGGGCCCCGTCATGTGATGCACCTGATTCGCCTAGCGACGCCGCTTCTTCTTCTCCTCGTCGTCATCGCTGTTCGAGGACGACGAAGACGAGGAACTACTGCTGGACGAGGACTTCGACTTCACCGACGAGTCGTCGCTGGATCGGCGTCGCTTGTCGGAACTGCTCGAATCCGACGAGCTCGACCGGTTCGACGAGCCGGATCGGGAAGGACTGGAAGACACGCCGGAGCCTTCCGATGCGCTGCGTCGACGCTTCACCTCGTCCGAATCCGTCCCACTAGGAGCCACGGAGCGCGTTCGAGCCCGCTGGATCGAGTCGAGTAGATCCGATGCCTGCGACGACGGCGTGTCGGATCGGCGCGACTTCAGCGCGGAGCCCGGCACGGACGGTCCGCCCAAGGTCCGACGGTCTGGAGCAGCCTGCGGCGCGTCACGGCGCGACTTCGCGTAACCCTGAGACGCGACCGATGACGGCGCCGGAGATCGCTGATACGAGCTCATCGCCGAGGACACGGAATTCCTCAGTCGCACGGCTTCGTCCGGTGGACGGCGCAGCTTCGTATCGCGCCCACGCTCGTACTCGCTGCGGATCGTCTGGAGCTCGGGAGTCCACCGGTTCACGTAGCGAGTGCCTCGGGGCTCGTAGATGCTGTAGTGTCGGACGTAGACGGTTCGGGACGGGTACCGCGGGTACCACGTGTCGAACAGATACGACCGGTACTGACGGCGGATCGACACATACACTCGGTCCGTCACCGGGAAGTCCCAGAAGACGTAATAGCCATAGTCGGTAGGGAAGTAGAAGCTCCCCCCGTAGAAGTAGGTGTAGGTGTAGTCCCACCATGGGCGCCATTCGTAGACCGGCAGGTAGCGGCGGATCGCGCGGGTCTCGCGCTCGACGGAGAACGTTTCGACCTCGATGTAGTCCACGTCGATGCGCGTGCCGCCGTCGGCGACGACGTGCAGTTCCATCATGCCGTCGTCGTTCACGTAGCCGCGAGCGGGAACGCGGATCGTCTCGGATCGCCGGTCTTGGCGCAGGATGAACGTGTCGCCCTGGAGAGGTTCATCGGGATCGTTGGAATCGCCTCGTCCGGGCGTACGGATCCAGGCCCTACCAGCCATCGCGTCGCCGAGCTCGCGAACCGATCCCGTGCCCTCGTAGCGGATTCGGACACGTATCTGTCGAGCCCCACGTGGGACTCGGAAGAAGTAGATCGCGCTGGCGAGACCGAACTCGCGGTCCTCGTCGCGCGCTGTGTCGTCGTTTGCCCATGCAGCGACGCGCAATCCCTCGTCGAATACGGGACTGAGCGTCACCGTGGCGTTGCCGCGCTCCAACCAGTCGTCGACCTCGGCGGCGTTGCGTCGCTCACGCGTCAGTCGATCCGGCTGATACTCGTACTCGTAGTCGTATTCATAGGCGACCGGCAGGTTCCACCCGAACGAGAACGACCAATCGGCACGAGCCACCAGCGGCGTCAACGCCAGCAAAGCCACGACGACTCCGGCACTCAGCATCCGCCCAGCGGAGTCGATCCGTGGCGACTCGCCGATCTGGCTACGCCGATCCGCAAGAAGTGAAGTCGTCATGGGATATCCCCTCGATGTGGATGGGATGAACGGGCGGCTGTGCGCCCTGCGTGTGACCGTGAACCGGCTGGAAAATGGAAAAGGTAGCCTGCGTGCATCGCACCGTGCGATGACTTGTCGATAACGCAGGCTACCCCACTGTAAGTCAAGTGTCCGCCATTTTCAACAACCGACCTAGTGTTAGCAATCGGCGTGCCAGTTCCGGGGGTCAGACACCATCGACTCAGGAAAGCCATAAACGGCGGTATCTGAGGCATTGCCACCGGATGTCGTGCGTCGGTGGGTCGGCGGAAACCGTGGCAAAAACGCCACACTGGAGTGCGAACGACACACGGTTCGTCAGGCGTCAAGAACGGCATCGACGACGTCCCGCACGAGCGTGTCGGTCTCGACGCGGTCTGCAGCGCCCTCGAAGCTCAGGAGCAGTCGATGCCTCAAAGCCGGAAGGGCGACGGCTCGTACGTCCCCCAGCGACACGTTGAGGCGTCCCTCCGCGAGCGCGCGAACCTTGCTGGTGTGCTCGATGGCTTGCGCGCCGCGAGGGCTAGCTCCGAACGCGACGTACCGCCGAACCGAGTCCGGCGCTCGCTCGTCGGTCGGATGCGTTGCCATGACCAATCGCACGATGGCACCTCGGACAGTGGAGGCGACTGGCACCATCCGGGCAAGGCTCTGCATGCGGAGCACGTCGTCCCCGGAGAAGATGGGTTCCGGCAGCGGTGCGGGTCCAGCCGTCGTCGTCTCTAAGATTTGCTGCATGACCTCGGCGGTCGGGAACGGCACACGGATCTTTAGCTGGAACCGATCGAGCTGGGCTTCAGGCAGCGGATACGTTCCCTCCATCTCCAGGGGGTTCTGAGTGGCGAGCACGAGAAACGGTGCGGGCAGAGCCCGTGTCGTGTCCCCTTCCGTGACGTTTCGCTCCTGCATCGCTTGCAGCAGCGCCGACTGGGTCCTCGGCGTGGCGCGATTCACCTCGTCCGCCAAGAGGATATTGGTGAAGACGGGCCCGGGCTGGAACTCGAAGCGCCTTCCGCCGGAGTCGTCGTCTACCA
>VGLH01000147.1 GCA_016866785.1 Candidatus Poribacteria bacterium | reverse complement strand
CGGATCATCGAGGAACAGGGTCTCGTGCAAGTGTCGGACACCACCTCGCTCGACGCGTGGGTCACGCAAGCCATCGAGGAGAACCCGGGTCCCGTCTCCGACTTCAGAGGCGGCAAGGATAAGGCGCTGGGGTTCCTCGTCGGACAGGTGATGAAGCTGTCGCGCGGGAAGGCGAACCCGCAGCGGATCAACGAGCGCCTGCGAGCCCTTCTCAGCGGCGACGGAGCGTGATGGGCCCCGTGGGCAAGAGCTCACCGATGGCATCTGAGCAGACGACCGATCTCGCGATGACGGGAACCGCTATCGACGGCGAGCGAACCGACTTGATGGGCATGTCGCGCGAAGAGCTGCGCCGGTGGGCTGAATCGTGGAACGAGCCTGTCTACCGGGCGGATCAGCTCTTCCAGTGGGTTTACCACAAGCGCGCGACGATCTTCGACGAGATGACGAACCTGCCCAAGGCGTTCCGAGCCGCCATGGAAGCCAGGGCGACCATCGGGCGTCTGAGGGTGGCGGCTCGCATCCCGTCGGAAGTGGACGACACGGTCAAGTACCTCTTCGAGCTTCAGGACGGCGAGCGGATCGAGAGCGTTCTGCTCTACGACGGCGACCGCGTGACGCTCTGTGTGTCGAGCCAGGTCGGCTGCGCGCAGGGGTGTTCGTTCTGCGCGACGGCTCAACTGGGCATCGTACGCAACATGACCGCCGGCGAAATCCTGAGCCAGGTCGTGCAGGTCGAGGAGGAGATCGGCGTCGGGACGATTACCAACATCGTCTTCATGGGCATGGGCGAGCCGCTGGCGAACTACTCGGCTCTGCTGGACGTTCTTCGCATTCTGTCCGCACCGGAGGGTTTGTGTATCGCAGCACGCAGGATCACGGTTTCGACGTCGGGTCTGGTTCCCGCGATCGACCGTTTCACCCGTGAGGGACTCAGAGTCGGGCTCGCGCTGTCGCTGAACGCGACGACCGACCCCGTACGGAATCGCTTGATTCCCTCGAACCGGCGGTATACTATCGCCGGGGTTCTCGACTCTTGTTCTCGCTGGACCGAAGCGACGGGACGTCGTCTGACCGTGGAATACGTGCTGTTGCGCGATGTGAACGACTCAATCGCCGATGCTGAGCGGCTGTGTCAACTGCTCCGGACACTGCCCAGCAAGGTGAATCTCATTCCGTTCAACCCGGTGGCGAACTCCGACTATAATCGACCTTCTGCTGAGCGAGTCGATGCGTTCCAGCGTATTCTGCTCGCGGCAAACATCGTGGCAATCGTTCGGGATACGAAGGGGCAGGACATCGCGGCTGCCTGTGGTCAGTTGCGCGCGTCGTATCCGATGGATCTCCTTCGCAACCAGCGTGCGGGCATGCGTCCTGCCGATACAGTGCGTTCGCAAGTCGTGGCCGGCTAGCGACATCGGGCTTCGTCATGTACAGGGGTACACACACCATGCAGCTTTCAACCCTGAGGCGTGGGTTGCACCCATCCGCGATCCTTCTCTTACTGATGTCCGGCGTGCTCGCCATCGCCGGATGCAAAGTCGACAAAGTCACGTTCAATCGAATCGAAGAAGGCAAGAAATTCCTGAGTGCCGATCAGCCGTTCCAGGCGCTCGAGTACTTCGAGGAATCGCTGACGCGCAACCAGGAGAAGGACCGTCAGCCGGAGGCACACGCCTACTTGCTGGTCGCGTACGATCGCGCCGCCAAGAAGGTCGGTGAGAACCACCCGGATGCCGCCAAGTACAACCAGAAGCGCGATGCGCAGGCGAAGGTCGTCGCAGGCGACCGCGCATCTCTGGACACGCTCGTCGCCATCCTGTCGCAGCACGACCTGGCATCGCAGTCCGCTGCGAGTCTGCTCGTGAGCCTGGGTTCCCCGGCAACGCCGTCGCTCCTAGAAACGTACGGACAGAACTCCGAGCTGTCGGGACAGATTCTCGATATCCTCGAGCACATCGGCTCCGACGCAGGACCCGAAGTCGCGAAGGCGATCGACGGCGGGTCTCTCCAGCCGGCGAATCATCTGCGTCTGATCCGCCTTCTAGGCTCCATCGACGGCCCCGCCTCGCAAGAGACCCTCGCGCGGCTGGCGCAAGATAGCAGCCAGTCCGAGAGCTCCCAGGTGGAAGCCGCCGCCGCTCTCTATCGCCTCGGTGACAAGAGCCATCGCGACCGCCTGATCGCCGCGCTAGACAGCGCGGACGTGGACGCCCGTCGCGCCGCCTCCAACGTCGCCGTCCATCTGAACGAGAGCCCGAGCACGTCCGTTCTCCTGCCCCATCTGAGCGATACGGATGCCGCCGTCCGGCTGGGCCTTGTCAAAGCCCTTGGCAAGCACGGCAAGGACGCGAGCGTGATGGCATCGCTCATCGGGGTTCTGCGCAAGGACGCCGACACCGAGGTCGCCAACGAGGCGGGGCGGTCGCTGACGACGTTCGGGTCCGCCGCCGTGGTTCCCGTCCTCGACGCGCTGACGACGGAACGCGACTGGCCTCGTCGCCAGCGGCTCGTGCAGGTCCTCAAGTCTGCCGAAGTGCGGCCCGGCTTCAACCAGGACCTCGAGTACAAGCTCTACGAGTACTACGACAAGAAGGAAACGCACCCCGAAGTGAAGCGCGATCTCGCTCTGCTCCTCAAGGAGCTCGAGAACTAGCCGCTTCCAAGGACGCGTTTCGGCACAGCAGAACGGGCTTCCCGCGTGGGAGCCCGTTCTGTTGCTCGGCTCGAGCGCTTGCGCGTCTCTAGTTCGAGATGTTGCTGTTGAGCCACTGCCCGACGCCGACCGAATGCTTCGATGTCGGCTGATGGGCATACGTCACCGGCAGCGGCGCGCCGATGAGCGCTTCGAGCCTCGCTCGAAGATCGCGGACCACGTCTGGATGCGATGCCGCGACGTTTTCGGACTCTGTCGGGTCCGTCGGCAGATGGTAGAGCCGGGGAGCCGGGTCCTCGTTCGTCGTGTGGACGATCAGGTTCCACGTCTCCGTCCGCACGGCTGCGATGGGCCCCCATCCGGTGATGACTTCGTCGCGAACCGACGCGATTTCTCCCCGCAGAATCGGCAGCACATCGAACCCGTCCATCGGCTCGTGCTCGACGCCCAGCAGCGACAGGATCGTGGGCGTGACGTCCGTGTTCTGGACGAACGCCGCGATCTCCTCGCCGTGCAGCGACTTGTCAGGATGGTGCAGCCAGAAGTTCAGGCGGAAGTTGAACGGGTGCATCATCTCCGGGCTCTTTCCGAACATGCCCTTGTCCATGAGCTGCGTACCGTGGTCGGACACGAAGAGGATCGCCGTCGAGTCCCACAGACCGCGGTCATCCAGCTTGTTCAGCAGATGCCCGATCCACTTGTCGACGAAGGTGACGTAGCCGTAGTAGAGCGCCTTCGTGCGGAGCACCTCGTCGTCGGTCAGCTTCCGGTGGTTCTGGACGAGCTGCGGGTAGATGAAGTCGCGCACGCCCTCCTTGCGGAAGTAGCGGTCGGCGAAGTGCACCGGCGGGTCCCAGTGCTCGTGCGGCGAGAAGCTGTCCACCCAGAGGAAGAAGGGCTGATTCCCGGCGTTGTCGTCGATCCACCGCGCGGCGCTGCGGAACACGCGGGGCGCGAAGTAGTCCTCCTCGGACTTCCGGTCGAGGACGTTCAGCAGGTACTGCGCCATGCCGGGACGCTGCCGAGGCGTCGCCAGGTCGTCGGGCAGATGCCGTCGCATGTTGATCGCCGAGAGGGGGCCCGTCCGGACGGCGTCGGACTCCTGCCCCCGCACGTAGTCGTAGCTCAGAAAGCCGCGCGTGAAGTTCATCGTCGGCTTGAACATGTGGTAGACGTCGGCGACGAGGCCCGTCATCACGCCTCTGGGAACCAGGTACTCCGCGCAGGTCGTCTGCTCGGGCGGGATGGAGTGCCAGCCGAAGAGATTCGGAACCGATCCCCGGTCGCTGATGTCGAAGCGCCAGGGATACGACCGCATGCCTGTGAAGAACCCCCGGCGCATCGGGATCGTCGGTTCGCCCTCGCCCCATGCGCTGGTGAAGACGGCGCTCTGTTCGCGGAGCCGGTCGAGGTTGGGCGTATCGACGTGGTCTTCCCACGTGTGATCGACGACGTCGGCGCGGAGCGTGTCGCAGCAGATGACGATGACGTTCATGCGGCCTCCTGCCTGTTGGAGTGGGACGCCATTCTACGGGCGCGCCGTTGAGCAGGGCAAGGCGAGCGGCTCCCTTGCCATCGGCGCTCCGCTGTTCCCACCGTCTTCTCCCTTCAGGGAGAAGGTCGGGATGAGGGCTGGCACGGGCTCAACGCCGATGGAAAAGCGTCTCGATCTCGGATCGGCGCATGCGGACGATGATGGGTCTGCCGTGCGGGCAGTTGAAGGGCAGGCGACAGCGGGAGAGATCGCGCAACAGGGCGCGCTGCGCTTCGGGCGCGAGACGGTCGCCCGCGCGGACGGCGGCATGGCAGGCGATGGTCGCAGCCGCTTTCTCTTGGATGGCATCCCAGCTCTGCTCGGGGTTCAGGTCCACCTCGACCCGGTCGAGCAGATCGCGGAGAACTCGCTCGGCGCGCTCCGGCTCCAACTCCGACGGGATCGCGCGGATGATCGCCGATCCGCCGCCGAACTCCGACACGTCGAAGCCGAACGGATTCAGCCACACCGCGTGCGCCTCGAACCCGACGCGCTGCCGGGGCGAAAGCTCGACGGTGAGCGGCGTCAACAGCCCTTGCGACGCGACGCGCTCCGAGGCGAGCTGCGTCCGAATCCGCTCGTAGTGAATGCGCTCCGACGCGACGTGCTGATCGACGAAGTAGAGGCTCTCCCCGTCGGCGACGAGGATGTAGGTGTCCATCAGCCCGCCGACCAGCGCCACGGACTCGTAGTCGAGGAGCTCGACGGACGCGTCGACGTCTCGTCCGCCGACGGTGCGCTGCGAGGGCGGCGTATCGAATCGCAATCGGCGCGTGTCGATCTCGGCGCTGCCTGCGCGGATGGGCTCCGCCGCCTCTACGTAGTTGGGCTGCGAGGGCGGAAGGAAGACGCGCGTCTCGCGCAGCGGGTACATCGTCTCGACCGCGGGACGCGGCTGGTGTGATCGCCCCGACCCACGCTGCGTGGACGCCGGCGACGCTTCCACATCGGGAATGTACCGGCTACTGCCGATCCCCTGGCTGATCGCCTGCATGACGTTGCGGAACAGCCCGCGCTCGTTGCGGAACCGCACTTCCGCCTTCGCCGGATGGACGTTCACGTCGACCTCATCCGGCGACACGGTGAGGAACAGGAACGCGACGGCGTGCCGTCCGCCGGGGACGACCTCCTTCATCGCCTCCGACAGCGCCGCCCCGATGGTGCGGTCGCGGATGGGTCGCTGGTTCAGGAAGAGGAACTGATAGGATCGGTTCGGCTTGGTCAGATTCGGGTCGCCGATGTGCGCCTCGACCGTCATCGACTCGAACGAGCGCGTGAACGAGATCAGGTGCTCCGACAGTTCCTTGCCGTAGAGCAGACGGATTCGCTCGTCACGCGCTGTGCATGGGGCGACGTCGATGAGCGCCTTGCCGTTGTGCGACAGGACGAACCGCACATGCGGGAACGCGAGAGCCGCCCACTGCACGTGGTTCATCGCATGGCTCAGCTCGGTCTGCTCGGCTTTGAGGAACTTCAGGCGAGCCGGGACGTTCGTGAACAGATCGGCGACGCTGACACGCGTTCCGACGGGGCATCCGGCGGAACCGGAGTCCGACAACCTGCCGTGTTCGACGACGACGCGCGTGCCTTCCATGCTTTCCGCCGTGCGTGTCAGCAGCTCGAACCGCGAGACGGACGCGATGGACGGCAGCGCCTCGCCTCGGAAGCCCATCGTGGCGATCTGGGGCAGATCGTCGGCGCTGGATATCTTGCTGGTGGCGTGGCGCTGTAGGCACAGGCGGGCGTCGTCGGGGTCCATGCCGGAGCCGTTGTCGACGACGCGGATCATCCGGCGCCCGCCGTCGGTCAGTTCGACGCGGATATCCGTGGCTCCGGCGTCCAGCGCGTTCTCGACGAGTTCCTTGACGACCGACGCCGGGCGCTCGACGACCTCCCCGGCGGCGATTTTGTTCGTCACGTCATCAGCGAGAACGTGGATGCGCATGTTTCTGCTCCGCTGGAGCGGACGAGCCGGGATGATCTCCCGCCTCGACCCGCCGTACGCGTTCCCGATGTCCGTCGGGTTAGGCGTTCAGCCGTCCCTTGAGTCCTGAGAGCTGCCGATGCATCTCGTCGGGCAACCGGGGTCCGAGCGTTTCGAAGAACTTCCCGACCTCGTCTGCCTCACCCGTCCACTCGCCGTCGCGGACCTGGAGGAGCTCGTCGAGGTCGGCTGCGTCGATCTCCAGCCCGTCGAGGTTCAGATCGCTCTGCCTCGGCAGGTAGCCGATGGGCGTCTCCTGAGCGCCAGCCGTCCCGCGCGCGCGTTCGAGCGCCCACAGGAGGGGTCGCAGGTTCTGCCCGAATCCGGGCCAGAGCCACCGGCCGTCTTCACCCTTGCGGAACCAGTTGACGTGGAAGATGCGCGGCGGCTTGGGGATCCGCTTGCCCATCTCCAGCCAATGGGACAGGTAGTCGGACATGTTGTAGCCGCAGAACGGCAGCATTGCCATCGGGTCGCGGCGAACGACGCCGACGCGTCCTGTCTGCGCCGCCGTCGTCTCAGAGCCGATGGTCGCGGCGACGAAGACGCCGTGCGCCCAGTCGAACGGCTCGTAGATCAGCGGCGTGAGACGCGCTCGGCGACCGCCGAAGAGCATGATGTCGATCGGCACGCCCTGCGGGTTTTCCCATTCCGGCGAGATGGACGGGCATTGCCGCGCCGGAGCCGTGAATCGGGAGTTCGGATGCGCTGCGGGCGCGCTGCCGTCCCACGGCTGCCCCTGCCAGTTGAGCAGCGACGACGGAGCCTCTCTGCCGCAGCCTTCCCACCACGGGTGCCCGTGATCATCGACGGCGACGTTCGTGTAGATCGAGTTGGAGCCGATGCTTCCGAGGGCGTTGGGGTTCGTGTCGGGACCGGTTCCCGGCACGACGCCGAAGAAGCCAGCCTCCGGGTTGATCGCCCAGAGCCGCCCGTCGGGTCCGATGCGAAGCCAAGCGATGTCGTCCCCGACGGTTCGCACCTTGTATCCGAGGTGTTCCAGCGGACTGACGAGCATGGCGAGGTTCGTCTTGCCGCACGCGCTGGGGAGCGCGCCCGCGACGTAGGATTTGTGCCCGTCGGGATGCTCCACTTCGAGGATGAGCATGTGCTCGGCGAGCCATCCCTCGTCGCGCGCCATCGTCGAGGCAATGCGGAGGGCGAAGCACTTCTTGCTCAGCAGGGCGTTGCCGCCGTACCCGCTGCCGACGCTCCAGATGAGCCGTTCTTCGGGGAAGTGGCAGATGAACCGGCGCTCCGGCGATAAATCGCCCAACGAGTGCAGCCCCGGAACAAACTCGTCCGAGTCCCCGAGCTGGTCGAGCGCGACCTGACCCATGCGGGTCATGATGTTCAGGTTCAGAACGACATAGCGGCTGTCGGTGATCTCCACTCCGACCTTGCTGAACGGCGAACCGACGGGTCCGAGGATGTAAGGAACGACGTAGAGCGTTCTGCCCTTCATTGCGCCTTTGTAGAGCGGCGTCAGGCGCGCCTTGGCTTCCGCAGGGGCGAGCCAGTTGTTCGTCGGGCCCGCGTCGTCCTGGTTCTGCGAGCAGATGAAGGTGAGGTGCTCCGTCCGCGCGACATCTTGCGGATCGCTCCGGTGCAGATAGCAGTTGGGATACGCATCCTGATTGAGCCGATGGAGAACTCCGGTGGCGATGCACTCCTCCGTGAGCCGCGCGATCTCATCGTCCGACCCGGTGCACCAATAGACACTGTCGGGCGTCGTGAGGCGTGCGACCTCGTCCACCCATCTCTCAAGACGGTTCGCCATAGAAGTGCGGTTCCTTGCTGTCGTGGGGAGTCCGAATCATCGACATAATCATCGACATGGCGCGTGTCCGCGCCAGGGCAATTATAGGAGCCGCGCCGGTACGGGTCAAAAAAACCGGACGGGCGTACCGTCCCGGGGCTTGACTTCCGTGCATCGGCACACGAAAATGTCTATCTGACAGACCGGCATTGACGAAAGGACATGCGGTGGCGCAACCTGCCCCATCCGACATCGCCACACGCTGGCTGAGCCAGTCGACGCTCGACGAGCTGGTGAGACTCGCCGAAAAGTCGCCCAAAGAGTTTCAAGTTCACTTCCGACGTCTGGACATCCGCAGGAAACTCCAGCTCCGGCGCTATCTGTTCCAGCGGCATCAGGACGAGGGCTACACGATCCCGTCGATGCTGATGCAGCCAATGGCGAAACGCGAAGCCGCCCCCACCCCTGAAGCCACATCGCTCGACGGCATGACGATCGGCGACGCCCTCGACGCGGCAGAGGCGGAGGAGACGAGCTCACTCGCCGACCTCGCCGCGCCATCGCAGACATCCGCCGCTGGCGGAGGTGCCGCCTCCCTCGACGACCTGTTCGCAGCCCCTGCGGAGACGTCCGCTGCCGCTGACGAAGCGGGTTCGCTCGATGATCTGTTCGCCGCGCCCGCCGAGGAAGCCCCGGCTGCCGAGTCCGACGACGGCTCCATGTCACTTGACGACCTGTTCGGCGACGAAGCCGAATCAGAGCAAGCCAAAGCCGCCGAGGAAGAGGCTGAGGAGGAAGTCGTCGTCGATACGGCGGCTCCGGCAGGTCCCACAGACTACGGCGTTGCGACGCCCGTGGAGATGCCCGTCGATGACATCGTTGCGTTCTTGAAGCCCCTCCCGCTGTTCGAGGGTATCAACGACGAGGGGTTCTCAGCCATCGCATCGCTGATGCGCGCCGAGCGGTATGCCGGCGACGCGCTCCTGTGCCGCCAGGGCGACCAGGGCAACGTGATGTGGGTCATCGCCGAAGGCGCTGTTCGCGTGACGTTGCAGGGGCAGGAGATCGTCGTGCTGCCCGCCGGGCAGGTCGTCGGTGAAATGGCGATCCTCGACGGGAGCCCTCGGGGCACCGACCTCATCACCGGCGGTGAGACGACGCTTCTCACCTACACGCGCGACGCCTACGCCGACACGTTCCGGCGCGCACCCGACGCCGGTATGGCGCTCATCAAGAACATCTCGACGGTCCAGCAGAACCGGCTCCGCAATA
>VGLH01000146.1 GCA_016866785.1 Candidatus Poribacteria bacterium | reverse complement strand
TGCGGCAACGAGACGGCTGCAGGTGTGGGTCGCTAAGTCCGGGTCGAAATCCAGTGTCGGCGGCTTCGCGGACGTCGCCTAGCGAGGTACCATGGTGCGAACCGCACGTGTCGCGCTGGTCGGGTTGGCTGTTGGCGTGGTGATCGGGGCGCTGGTCGCTGCCGGGACCGTAGCGGCAATCTCCTCTTGTCGTCACCGACCGAAACGATCGGTGTCCCTGTTGCGCCGCTTCATGGCGAGGACAGGCTAGCCGCCGCGAGGTCTGCCATCACCGGACGACCGCCCACTTCAGGTACCTCACTGCCTTTCCTCCCATATGGCTCGTCGCCGTGAGCCGGACGACGTAGACGCCGCTGGCGACGGGCTTCCCGTTCGAGTTCGCCAAGTCCCAAGTCAGCGATTCGGTCGAACGTGCCGGATCGAGGCTGCCGGATACGCCGGACTGCTCCGCGTGGTAGACGCGCGTTCCGTCGGGTGCGTAGATGTCCATCGCTACGTCGGCCGTGCCGGTGAGCTGGAAGAGCGCCTTGCCTGAGGTTCGCGCCGGGTTGGGCACGAGGCGAACGTCGGTGAAGTCGAAGACTGCCTGGGTGATGTAGTCGAGCTCCGTCTCCTCGCTGTTCCCGGCGCGGTCGCGCACCACGAGCCGAAGCGTATGGAGCCCGCGCCCAACATCGACCGGAACGTAGCGGACATGGACGGTCTGCAGGTTGACCGGCGTCACCCGCACCGACACCGGGGAACCGTCCAGGTAAGCAACCACGTCGCGCGGATCGATCCCCGACCCCACATCGGTCGCCTCGGCATCGACGTAGTAGCGCGAGCCCGAGATCGCGGAGCCGCTCGGCGGTTCAACAGTGGTAAGGACGGGGCGATCCGCGTCCGACAGCAGCGCGACGACCCCGTTGGGTGCGCCAGAGGCAGCGACTTCAGGTCCTGTCTGCGAGTTCGGCAGCGGCTGCCACCGCTGCGAGGTCTCGTCCCATGTGAACCAAGCGCGCTTCGCCGTCACGTCGCGAGGAGCCACCCAGGTCGTCGCGGTCGGCTCCGTGGCGGCGTCGCCATCCGCGAACAGGTATGCGCCGCCTCCTGCGCTGTCCATCGACAACCCGCGAGCCTCAGCGTCTTCGCGCTGGGCTCGTATCGTCGTCTGGTCTCTGCCGTCTTGACTGCGGACGACGATGCGTCGCGGAAGCGCCTGCTGAGTCGGGCTGAGCTCCGCACGTACGCCGTTGCTCAACTCGACCACGGTTGGTGCGGATCGCAACAGCGCGACGGAGGCGCATTCGCCTCGCACCCGTGCGGCGCGTCCGAGTACATCGACCACCTCAGCCGACAGCCCCACGATGGAACCGTAGGCGATGGCGAGTTCGGCGGTGTAGACGTACGCGCCCGTGGCGTTCGCCGCAGTGTCGGCAGGAACTGGGATTGCCAGCGGATACCCGATCGCTTGACCCGGAACGGCAGCCTGGGCGGCGCGCACAGTTCGCAGCGGCACATTCGACGTTAGGGTCGCGCGCACGCTCGATCCATCAGCATTGGTCGGTTCGGCGCTCAGTTGGACACTGAGCGGCTGTCGGTCCAAGGTCACGTTCCACTCGCCGAAGCGGAGTGCGTTGCCAGCGACGTCGGCTCCGGCGATGACGATTCGATGCGTGCCGTCGCCGGGTGGCACAGGCATCTGGATGCGCAGGGCACCCGACTCGGAATCGAAAGTCCAGTTCTCCTCGTCGATCTCGTCGCCGTCCATGCTCACCGATAGGCTGTCGGCGTCCATGGCGCGGTCGTCCACGATTTGGCAGCGAAACTCGGAGCGCGGATCAGTGTAGCGTGCGCCGAACGGCGGCATCGGGTTCGTCACAGCCGGGGAGATCGCATCGAGTCCCGACGCCCCGACGTCTGCCACCTGCACCTGTCGAACGACCGCCGCTTCGCGCCCGAGCGCGTCCTGCGCCACGACGGTCACGATGCCTCCCATCTGCGGGATCCGCACAACTCGACTGAACTTGCCGCCGACCAGCGGAACCGGGACACCATCCACCCTGACCGACGACCCCTCGTCAGCCCGTCCAGCGACCACGACGTACGGGGCAGGCGATTTCTCGAACGGCAGAGGCGAGTCCACAACGAGTGACATGCTCTCGACGACGCGTCGGACGGTACGCCGTAGTTCCGAGCTTTCGCCCGTGGCGTCTTCGGCGACGACCCGCAGCACCGTGTTCCCAGGAGGAACCCCGATGTCTGCCGAGAACTCGCCTTTCGACGAGGTCGCGATCCGCTCTCCGTTCACCGTTACCAGCCGAGCTGTCGATACGCCGGATACACGGACACTCGACGCCAGCGTCACCAGCCCGTCCAGAGGCGACGCGACGAAGATCTCGGGTTTCGCAGGACGCGCGAGAGCCTTGACCTCCGCCACGGCGGTCTGCCCGCCAGAGGATTCGACAACGAGACGCAGACGCTGAGGGCCCCGCAGACCTCGGGTGTCCCACGCTCCCAGGAACCCACCGGGCTCCACCGGAGACGTGGCTGGCCCTTCGACGATCGCCCATGCGGTTCCTTCAGTCTCCTGCTTGGATTCGAGTCGGTAGCGCACGAAGTCCGATCCGCGTGCCGCGCCTGTAATGCGTACTGTGCCGGATACGAACGCTCCCTCGACCGGCGACTCGATGCGAGCCTCGAGCGGCGTCTCCGCGTACATGAGGTCAAGAACCATGATCTCGCCATCGCTCTCGACGGCGATGTGGCGGGCATCGGGCGCCCAGCACGCGTTGGCTGCCACGAGCCCTTCGCGAGTTGTACGCATTTCGCCGCCGGATACGAGGTCCAAGACGCGAGCATGTGCCGGCGCGCCGACTCCCTCGCGCGTGAAGAGCAGTTGCTTGCCTGACTGTGCGAACGCAGGTCGCAGGTCGTGGTATGGTCCCGTCAGCAATGGTTCCTCGGAGCCGGTGTCAACGCGGACACGCCAGATGTCCCAGGATCCCGCGCGGTGAGACTGGAAGGACAGGAATCTACCGTCAGGACTCCAAGCGGGATCGCGGTCATCGGCGCCGTTGCGCGTGATCTGGACGATTGATGGCGTTCCGCCACGAAGCACTGCGTCCACATTGGTCAGGACGAAGAGCTCGTAGTCGCCGCCCTCGTTCGAAGCGAAGGCGACGTTCTTCCCATCGGGCGACCATGCCGGGTCCTCTGCGGCGCTGACACCAGTCGTCAGGGAGGTCACGCCCAACCGCGCGACATCGACCACGTGTAGCTGCCACACGCCGTCTCGTTGGCTGGTGTAGACGATACGAGAACCATCCGGCGACCAGTCTGGATGCGCATCGAGCGCCATGTCGCGTGTCAGTCTGCCGCTCTCGGTTCCGTCGATTCGCGCCCACCACAGGTCCGATGACCCCCCCTCGTCCGAGGCGAAGGCGATGCGCGATCCGTCGGGTGACCATGAAGGATCGCGTCTGCCGGTCGACAGTTCGCTCGAAGGAAGCAGGGCCCGAACAGAGCCGGGACCGACCGCCGGCGCGGGCCGCCGATCAATGTCGACGCGGACTGACACGGTGGTCTCGTTCCCGGCGTGATCGACCGCGCGCACGCGCAACCTGTGCGCTCCCATCAGGCGACCGACATCCCACACCGCGACCTCGCGCAGATCGAACGAATCGACAAAGGGCCCAGCCAGCGCATGCCATTCCGAAGGCGAGAGCGTCGAACCGTATTCGACGTAAGCGGCTTCCAGGTTCGCATCACGGCATGCCACTCGGACCGGCACGGGCAGGAACGCCACGGTACCGTCGCGTGGCTCGTCGAGAACGACGGTCGGCGCGGACAAGTCGATGTCGATGGGCGAGGATTCGGGCGATATGGGGCCCTCGTTGCCCACAGCGTCCGTGGCAGACACGGCAACTCGCACGGTCGTTCCGTCGAGAACCGGCAGGCGATGTTCGGGAAGCTGGGTTTCGGCGACTGGCTCCCGAGCGCCGCCGTCCACTGCGGCGAACACGCGATAGACGGCAGCCCCTGGCACCGGATCCCAACGGAACAACGCCGTGGAGTCGTCGTCCCAGCCCTCTCTGGCGGAGCTGTCGGAATGAACCGGTCTCCCAGGAGTGGCTGGCGGCCACGCATCGCGAGTCGAACAGAACACAGCCGCAGAACCGTCAGTTGAGCGGTCGATCCAGACGGCGTGCGCCAGCGCCGCCCCTACGACGGGCGAGCTCGGATCGTCAGTCAACGCCAGCCGCGGAAGGATCGAGGGGACTGCCGACTCCGTCAGCCGATCCGGGCTTCCCCACGCGCCTCCCTCGCGGCGTGCGACGTGCACCTCCCAGTCGCCGGAGGACCCATCCTGCCATGCCGTGACATCCCCTTCGCGCATCGCGAGAACAGAGGGTCGTGTGGACTGTGCCGTCGATTGTGTGATCGCCCATGGCACCGACCAGGTCGCGCCGCCGTCATCGCTGACCGTCGAGTAGATGTTCGGACCCTCGCGCGACGGCTGGCTCTGCCATGCGACGGCGACGCGCCTGCCCATCGCCGAGATGGACGGCTCGCCGCTCCCAGCGACATCCGACAGACGACGCTCGCGAGTCTGGAACTCGACCACGCCTTGGCTGTAGACGACGTGGGCGACGCCTTCGCGCCGATCGCGCCACGCCACGTGGAACGTGTCGGGTCCGCCGGCGATGGACGGCTTGCCCGTCGAAGGGCTGTCCGGGGCGATGGGCGCTGGTGTCGTCCATGTTCGCCCGAGATCGTCGCTTCGTGACCACTGTGCTGTTGTTATGCCGCCGAACGCGTTGTCGAAAACGACGGCAAGTCGCACGGGGTACGCGCTCGTTGCCGCAAGCCTCGGTGCGGAGATGGCAGGAGCCGCCGCCACTTGGACCGGCGCGAGCCAGCCGTCCCGCGTCATACCCACGACGTAGAGCGAACTCCGCTGCGCTTGCTCTTGCACGTACGCGATGTACACGCCTCCGTCGTAGGCGAGTACGGACGGATGGGACGCCGGTCCCGACGAAGGCACGAGCCGTTCATCCTGCCAGGTCGCTCCGGCGTCCAGACTCACACGCACAAAGACCGACGGTTGGCCGAGCCGCGTATCCGACCATGCGACGACGAGGCTCTCGCCGTTGCCCGACGCGTCGATAGCGGCGACCCCGACCGGTCCGGTCGGCGTCGAAAGCCGAATCGGAGCGGTCCACTGTGGCGGCGCGCACCAGCCGGCGATCAGCGCGCACGACCACATCAGGACGACCGCGCCGGCAAGTGCGGCGACCCAACCGCGCCGAGACCGCCGATGTTGGTGGGTTCCCAGTGCCACTCGCTCGAACATCCTCGCATGACGACCCACGCTGCCCTAACCGCGGAAGAACGAGTCGGGCTCCGCCTCCTTGCGGGCCCACTCCTCCAGCCGGGCGTTCCGCTCACGGCGGAACCGAACGTAACCGACGACGACGAACGGCGTGACGAGCGCCACCAGCGTCATGGATCCCCCAAGCAACAGGAGCCACTGCGCCCCGTCCGTTGCCGATTCGCGCCATTCCACGTCGTACATCATCGTCGAAAGCCCGTACGTCGCCTCGAAGGCGGACTCGAACGCATCGCCCTCTGCGAGACGCGACAGGAGCACATGAAATCGCGTCATGGAGCGCTCGAGGATGAGCAGACGCACCGCGCTGAAGGACTGCGTGTAGGCGATACGCGCGTCATCCGCGTCCGCCGGGAACGCGTGCGATAGAGCATCGAGCGTCGGCAGCTGTCGGAACAGATGGCTGATCAACAGAGTCCACTGATGTCGCCAGTCCCAGTGCTCCGACACGTACATCGCGAATCCCTCGTGGAACCAGATCGGCGCCTCCGACGCCCGACCGCCGACCAAGGCTCCGAGGCAGATGTGAGCCACTTCGTGACGCGTCAGTTGATCCAGCGACTCGAGCCTGCCGGGCCCTGAAGGGAGCCGTAGAACGATTCTGCCCTCCTCTGGAAATGCATAGCCCATCGCCCAGTCCCGGATCGGGGCGTGGACGATGTCGGCGAACTCGTCCGACGAGTCGGTCAGCCACACGTCCACAACGGTTCCGCGCGGCAGCGGGAAGCGCGCCGCGACGTCGGCGAACAGCGCATCGCCGATGGCCGCCACCCGGGCGGCGGTCGGTCGGTCTTTGGCGTACCGAACCCGCAAAGTGGAGCCCTGGTACGTGTGCCATACGGGTTCATCGAGCGCCGCAGGACGGGCGAGCAGCGCCAGACACACGCAGCACATCAGCGTCAGCCGGCGAGGTCTGAGCACTTCCGCGAAGATGCCTCCGAGTCCACCCATGCCTCTGTGCATGAAGGGATCATACGGGCACGGCAACACGAGCGTCCAGCCGCGGCGCTCTACCGCCCGCGCCTAATGCGGGGGCGTCCGCCAGTAGAGCAGAACGACCGCCAGCGTCGAGGCGGCAATCCCGACGTAGTGCCTTGCCGTGGGACGCTCGCCGAGGAACGCGATGGCGACGACTGCCGTAACGACCAGTGCGCCGCATGCAGCCGCCGGGAACACGACAATGCCCGGGAGCTGCTCGAGCGCCGCCAGGAAGAACGCGATCTGGACCATGTTGCAGATGCCGATCCCCGCGCCCCAAGCCAGCTCTGTCCACGTGGGGGTTCGTCCGCCCTTCGCGAAGAGATAGATCGACGCGACCGCTGTGACGATGAACGCGATGACGACGTACACGGGCTTCTCGTCCGGCGCGCCTGCCTCGGCGAAGACCTTGGCGACCAATCGCGCGCTCCCGGATAGAGCCAGATACGCGAACAACGCGATCCGCACGCCCGCCAGGCTCGTCGATCCGGTCGGATCGCGCCGAACGTTCATCAGCAGGAGCGCGCCGATCCCGACAACCATGCCGACCGCCTGCCCGACCGACGGATACTCGCCCCACACGAGGATCGAGAACGCCAACGGGATCAGGATCGCCAACTGACCCACCGCGCGGGCGATGGAAACGCCATGATGAAAGATGGTCTGCAGGAGGGCGAAATACGCCGCGAAGTAGCAGAGCCCGTTGATCGTCCCGAACGCGACGCCAGGAACGCCGATGACGATTCCAGCCTGCGACACCCAGATGAGCCCGCACAGAGCTGCGACGACATAGTTCACGCCTCCGACAATCGCCATGTCCAGTCGCCGCTGGATGGCTCCCTTCAGCCCGAGTCCGAAGCCCGACGTGAACAGGATGTGCAGGACGAGCGCAGCCATGCTAACCCATCTGACCGGTTCGATCAGGAATCGTCATCTCTGCGAAGCGCGGCTCCGGCAGACGCGCCGCGATCCAGACGCTCACGAGCAACACGCCTGCGCAGATGAGGAACGCCGCTTCGTAGGCGGGCATCTCTCCGAGCGGACCTCTCGCCCAGCGGATGCCTGCGCCGATCAGGAGCGGGAACGCGAGCGTGACGATCTGTCCCGATCCGAAAATGCCGACGTAGAGCGCCTGCCGCTCCGACGGAGCGATCTCGAGCACGTAGTTCGACATGACGCGCATCAGCACCGCCATGCCGCCGATCATCGCATAGAGCACCAGCAGAGCCATCAGGCGCGACGGCTCGGGCACGAATCGACCGATTGCGACTGCAACCAGGGGAACGAGAGCCAGCATCGAGCTCAGCCCGACCATGACGACCCGGTTGCCCTTCCAATCGACGAGCAAGCCCAGGCTCAGCGACAAGGTTCCGATGACGATGTTCTGGACCGACAATCCCCAGCCGAGCGTTGCGTTGAGCGAGCTCTGGAATCCTGGGTCCTCCGACCACAACCGTGCATAGGCGACATAGTAGCTGAAAAGGTAGCCGGACAGCGTCTGGATCGCAGCGAGGAGAAAGACGTCGCGAAAGGTCGCGTCCTGCCTCAGCAGCGCCCAGCCCTGTCGCGCCAGGTCTCCGAGCGTGTACTCAGGGGCACGGTAGTCCTCGTCTTTGGGTTCCACCAACAACGCCGCCCCGGAAAGCGCGATCAGGAACGTGACGAACCCGATGCCGAACACAATCGCGTAGTTCCGCGGGAAGTCGCCGCCGTGACTCAGCAAGTAGGCGATGATGGGTCCGCTGAACACGACCGAGTAGCTGCCGACAGGGCCCGATACCGCGAGGATGCGCCCTCTGCGTCGCGCCGGTATCAACCTACCCATCATCACTCGGTCGATGACCACCTGAACCCCCGTGCAGACCCAACCCGAACCGTAGGCGAGCAGGAACACGACCAGCAACGTCCGAGGACTCAGGTTCCTGCCGAACCAGAGGACCGCAGACAGGCTGCCCCACGAGAGGGCGAAGATGGACGTCGCGAGGATCAGCAGGGGCTTCTTGCGGTGAGCCCGCTCGATGGCTCCCAGCAGGAAAAACTGCGGCAGGTATTGCGACAGGCGGGAGACGATGGGCGTCAGGCTGATCGCCACCGGATCGCGGGTCAGAGCGGTGACGAATCCAGGGATGACGGTGCTCTCGGTCTTATAGACCCACCCCATTCGGATGAAGATGGAGTAGATCACGTTCGCGGCGAAGTTGCGCGGATACGCCGCCGCAGCCTCTGGGTGGATATCGCGGAACAGGTCGCCGTCGTCCGAGCGGTCTCTCGGGGCGGCACGTACCGAGCTTGCGCGTGCCACTATTCCATCCCCAGACGGCTCAGGAACCCCTTCTCACGGACCTGACGGAACATCCATGCGAAGAAGGTCGCTCCCGCCGCCAGGTAGACCACATTGAGGGCGAGGGCAGACACGATGAACCGCAACTCCACCGTCCCGATCATGAGCGCCGCGCGCATGCCTTCGAACACGTACGTGGACGGCAAGCAGTACGCCACAGTCTGCAGCCACCCCGGAAGAACATCGACTGGATAGAAGACCGCGGAGAAGGGCTGGATCAGGAACGGGACGCCCCACACGAGCGCCTCGGCAGCCTGTCCGAACCGCAGAATCAACGCCATCGTGCACATCCCGACCGCCCACCCGAAAAGGATCAGGCTGACGAGGAAGGGCACGAGCGCGGGCCCCACGTCGAAAAGCTGGAACGAATAGAGGACGTAGGCGAGACCGCCGAGCACCACTCCGGTGATCCCAGCCTTGATGACGCCCATCAGGCACGTCGCCAGCACCATCTCCGCGATGCTGATCGGAGCGACGAAGACGTTCAGGATGTTCTTGACCCAGATCTCTTCGGTCAGA
>VGLH01000145.1 GCA_016866785.1 Candidatus Poribacteria bacterium | reverse complement strand
TACCCAAACCCATCGCCAAGTAGGTTTCAATCCCCTACGAAGCGGGGCATGGATTCAGTCCGCAGCAAATGCCGGCTCAGTGATGGCGCGCCTTCCCACGCGCCCAAGTGATGGCCTCCCCTCCACCGCGCGTTCAAGCTCATTATCGCCTTCCTCTTCACTCCTGTCAAGACCACGCCGACGCCGACGGCGACTCAATCTGCGTCGATGGTGATAGCCTCTCTGGGATCCAGCTCGAACGCGAGCCTATCACCACGCCTGCGCGCCCGTCCTACACGACGAAAACCTCCTCGTCCTGCGTCACATCGCCCACGCCGTAGACCTGGATGCGCCCTTCGCACGCTTGGCAGAACCGGTAGATGCGGATCGAATCCTCGCTCTCATCGTAAGCCGCTAGGAGGCGGCCGCACATCGTCGCCAGCTCGCGCTCGGAGAGGATGCACTCAAAGACGCTTTTCTGCACGCGGACGCCGAAGTCCTCGCAGACGTTGGCGATGCGAGTCCGACGCCGGTTGTCCGGGACATCATACGAGACGACCAGGAACACGTGCCCTCTTCATAGCGCGCCGACGAAGGGTCGATAGGGTTCGTCGTGCATCAAGTGGCGGACGAGGCGATCTGTCTGCTCGCCAAACCGGAGGCGGAAGGTCGACGAAACGCCATCGGCGTCGGCGACATCCGACGCGATCCACTGGTCGTAGGCTCGGAGGAAGCGCTTGAGGGCATCGGGTCGGAGGCGCACGCCGTCGTCGTCGTGCGGCTGGAAGTCGTCCTCGCCGAACTGCCGGTTGTTGACCAGTCCCAGCACGAAGCGATCACCTGCCGGATGGCGGAACTCTTCGACCAAATCGAGCGCGAGGGACGGTCTGCCGTAGTGGACGACATGGTAGAACCCGATGTACGGGTCCAGCCCTCGCGCGGACACATGTCCGGCGAGCTCGTTCGACAGCAGCGTATAGGTGAACGATAGGAGCGAGTTCACCGGGTCGGTCGGAGGTCTCCGTGCGCGTCCCTCGAAGCGTAGCCCGCGGCACATCCTACCGAACGCTCTGAAATAGAGCCGCGTGGCGAACCCTTCGACGCCCATGAGTTGGGCGTGCGACGGCGCAGCGTCCAATCTGGGCAACAGTTCCTGAAGCTGCGGCTCCTCCGGGATCTGTGCATCCGGGTGGTTCCGCCGGAACCGAGCGATGACACGCATGGCGCTGCGCACCTTCGCGCGCACGATGGCTCGCGCTAGCGGCAGCGAGCGCGATGCGTCGCGCGACCACTCGAACTGCCGGATGCGCAACGGCACGTTCTTGGACGTCTGCGGCGCGAGCGTGCCTTTGAGCTGTCCGCGGACGGTGAGGAACGAGGTCGGCACCGAGCGATACAACAGCGCGCTGATCGCCGGGGTCGTCAGAGAGACATTGCCGAACACGAGTACGGCGTCGAGTTTGATCTCCGGCACGGTCAGGATGACGCGGTCTTCGTAGCGGACGTTGAAGCGGTGCGACTCGTGCTCGAGCCGCGCCCCCTGCTCGGAGATGTAGAGAACCGCCATGCCGTCACCCTGGGTCGAGCCGCCGCGTCAACTGGCAGTTGGCAACCTCGCCTCCATCGGAAACGCGAACCCATAGTGGACGACGTTGATCGGGTTCTCCCTGTCCGGGAAGTCGTCCCCGATGACCCACTCGATGAGCCTGCCGTAATGGCTGCGCGGCACGGCGGTTCTGAAGACGGCTCCCGCCTCGATCTGGATGATGGGCTTCTTGAAGGGCCTGCCCCGGTTGGCGAGTTCCTCTCCCAGCTTCCCATATTTGACGGCGAGCCGCCACGCGCCGTCGGTCGGGTCATCCTGCGCGGGCACGAAGCGTGAAAGAGTGACGAAGCCGTTGGGTTCCTGCACGGGCGCGAAGGCATCGCACGGCGCGAAGTCGATATCGTGGATCGCGCCGTATCCGATGGACCTCCGCCTTCCATAGCCGGACCTCCGAAGGTCGTCGAGGAAATCCGTCACCAGCGAGACGGCTTCGGGCAGGATCTTCCAGTAGATATCCACCACGGGAATCCAGTGCTCGGTGAACTGGAAGAGCTGCCCGCCCTCGGAGCCCGCAGTTCCGGTGCGCCGGTCGATCTGGTTCATGGTTCGCGAGTGCAGGATCATCGCGGGCTGGGTGAAGTGCCTCGGCTCCAGCGCGTCTCCGTTCCGCGCGGCGTTGAAGCCGTCGACGGTGAGCCAGAGCCTGTCTCTGTCCGCCTTGCGCCGCTTCGCCGCGTCGACGCGTTCCGGCTTTGGGCGGTTGTCGAGTTCGTCGCCAGTCGGCGGTGCGATGCTCATGGGCCTGGGCAGGCTTCCCGCCGGGAACCCATCGGAGAGCAGGAAGAGGGGTTCGTGCGCCACGTACCGCCCCAGCGCGGCGCAGAGCCCTTCCTCGCCTGCTCGTCGCACACGCCACCAACACCAGTGACCGAAGAGCGTGTCCGCCTGCCACTTGGTGCCGCTCGGGGAGCGTAGACGGATGCGCGACCTGTAGAGGGTCATCTCCGTCACGGTGACGCCTCCTCAGGTGTTCAGGTCGTGGCCGTCGAGCATGATCTTGACCTTGCCGTATCCGCGCGTCCCGCTGCTTCCGAGCGTATCGTTCTCGAGCAGTCTCAGCCCGGTGAAGAGGAAGCCGCGCAAGTCGTCCTCGTCGTCGTCCTCAAAGACGCGGATGGAGAACTCTAGACCAAAAACCGCTCCGGCGGGCACGCGTTCCTGGGAACGGAGCCCTCCGCGTCCTGCGATGCCGGTGCGCCGGTCGATCCAGTTCTCGCTCTTTACCTCGGCGTAGGTAAGCCCGTCCTCCAGAAGGCGCATGAGCTGGTTCCGCGAAGCCTCTGTCAGCGGAGCGTCCCGCACGATGAGCCGCGTGGGTCCGTGCCCATGGTCTGGGACGAAGTGAGGTCCGAAGGTTCGGCACACGCGACAACCGACGTTCTTGCAGCCATGAGGACGCCCCGATTCCGGAATCAAACCCTCGTTGCTCTCAAGCAGTGAACGGAGCTTGCCTTTGAGCGATGATCCGGGGATGAACGGTTCGCGCGTGAGCGGATGCCGAATGATGGGGTTGTCCATCCCGCCGATCTGGATGCTGTCCGTGTTGCCACCGATGCGCAACCCCGTGACGCACTCTATCGTGCCGGTGATGACTTCGTGTCGGAGCAGCTTCAGTGACATGGCGTCTCTCCTTGTCGTCTCGCCCACTTACGCGCGGGGCTAGCCTTGCTTGTTGAGGTAGTGGTAGTACGCGACGACTGCCTCAAAGTGCGGCAGAAACCCTTTGCGGAACGCCTCCTCGCTCTTGACGGCTTCGGGCACGTTCTTCTCGATGAACTGGCGGAGGTACTCCCGTGCTTGGCTCTCCGGGCCCACTCCTTTCGTCGCATGCTCGTGGGCGAGCGGCCTCATTCGGACGAGAAAGGGTACGACATCTTCGAACGGCATGTCGGAGTCGAGCCGCCGTTCCGCCAGCCGCGCAAGCTCGAAGAAACCCCTCAGCGGTGCGGCAGGAAGGGCCCGGAGTTTCCCCGCTTGCTCGCGCGCATCGTCCGTGAGCAGCGACAGATGGATGTTGCCCTTTTCGTCCAGGTAGCCGGTGGATAGGTACGGCACCCTGGGCTTGAGCTCCCCGGACTTGATCTTCCGGTAGCAGTCAGCGCAGTAGCCGCTTGTCGTGCCTTTCTGGAGAGTGTTGTCGCAGTCCGGGTTCCTGCATCTGCTGGCATCGCGGTCGCCATCGTGGCTGACGTCAGAACGCTTCTGGTACATCTCGATCCTCCCTTCTTCCGTAGAGCGCCCACTGAGCGATCAGGGGCATGTAGTCCATCGTCTTGCGAGCGTCGAGGAAACGGTCATCTTCCCCGGAGTCGTCTCCTACCGGGAACGCGACGAGATCCGCGAGCCAGTCGCGGATGTCTCGCACGGACGCGTCTCTGAGGTTTCGAGCGCACTGGTATGCCAACATTGGCTGCCAGCGCAGGTCGTGGGCGTTGCGGCGCTCGCGCCACCGTTGCCACATCCTCCCGAACTCGAGGAGCTGGTACAGGAAGCTTGTGGGAAGCCGCGGCCTGCCATTGGCATCGACGCTCTCCAGCAGTTCTGCCGCGCTCTCGACGAGGGAGAGATCATCCCAGGGCAGGACGGTTCCCAGGGCGCACAAGCGGTTCTTGGACCCTTCCTTGGCGCTGCTCAACGCGTCGTCTGCCGCACCGACAGCCTGTGGCAGCGGGAGATGCGAGTGTATCACCGAGATGCCTGCGGAGAGCGTCAGCTCCGGGTTCTGGCACATGCGGTTGAAGGTATCGCGAATCGTCCCGATGAGGCGAAGGGCGTCGTCGCGCCGGACGACCAACAGCAGGTCGTCTCCTCCCGAGTAGACCGTGTAGGCGGCGTCGGGGTACTGCGTCTGGATCAGCCACTCGACCCAGCCGGCGAAGAACGTGTCGAGCTGGCGCGACATCGCCGCCAGCCGCGAGGGGGAGTCCAAGCCCTCGCCCGCGTCGCGCTTGAGACCCTCCTGGAAGATCAGGCCTAAGTTGTCGACGTCCGCCTTGATGACGGCAAGCCTGCCGCCTTGACCGGCGATTTCCTCGAAGTCCTTGACCGTGCGTCCGTCTGACGGGACATGCCTGGCGAGGTACCGGAATCCCGCTCGCGACGTAAGGCATTCGCTCAGGTCGGCGTTGTTGAGACGGACTACCCAGTCGGCTTGCGGTGGCTGGCTCCCTCGCGGGACTGCCCGTAGTCGCCACAGTCCTAGTATCGTGTCATGTCGCTTCTCTGACGATGGCAGCGTCTCGAACGCGATGTAGTCCGCGTCGACGAGTTCCTCGCCTCGCTGTCGGTCGGTCTCGCAGGCGTCGCAGAGGACGAGCTCAGTCGAGTCTTCTTCAGCGGCGTAACGAGCAGGGAACCGTCCGCACGAGCGACAGGCGGACTCCTCCGCGCCGTACGGATCGCGGATGAATGGCTGTTCACGCCAGCCAGCCCGATCCACAAGTGCACCCCGCAGCCTGCGTGCTTTGACAGCGCGCAGTTCGTTGGCGGCACGCCTGAGAGCCGCGCTGTACCCAAATCGCCCATCGCGTGATACCCCCAGCTCGTTGTCGCAGACTCGACTGCAGGCGAGGTTGAGGCTGAGCGCTCCGTGGTAGTTCTTGAGGAACCACGCATCGCACTCTTCGCGAATCCGGTCAACGGTCGCTGTCGCATCGTCTGTGTTCGGCGCGAGGATATAGAACTTCCCACCCGAAGACACCAGTAAGTTCACGCCGGACAGGTTCAGTTCATCCAGCAACCACTGCGAAGCAGCGTCCACTAGCATCTGCAGCCAGAACGACCGAGCGCGCAGCCGCTTTGCCACGCCGCCAACTCCTGCCGGGCTCGCGATGCCGTAGAGATAGCCCTGGATACCTGACAGATCGCCGGCCACGAGCTGACAACGCGCGCGGTCGTCTGCCCGACCCATGTCACGCGGGTTGAGCGTGGCAGTTGCCACGTGGTAGCGGTACAGACAGGCGGCAATGGCGGCGGTGACGCGCATATGGTCGAACAGCGATACGTCGGGCACAGGCAGCTGAGTATCTGCCGGCAGACAGTGCGCAAAGCGACCTAGCAGTGCCAGAAGGTGCGTCAGAACGGTGCGGAAGTCTCCCCATGGCAGCGTATCGACGATCGTCTCGAAGGTTCTACCAAAGAGCAGGACGTGTTCGTTGACATCGCCCTGCTCAGTACATCTGCCTGGCAACGGCAGAACCGGCGGCTCCACCATCGTTCCGTTGGCGTTCGTTTCTCCGAGGCACGAAACCGGCACATGCATCTCGAGATCCGCAGGGACGTCGGTATCGGTGAACCGAACGCGGCGAAGAAGCGGAGCCACCGCCGTCGTGCGCCATGACCATCGCTCGCCCGTACGCTGTTCTCGATCGGTGGACGCAATGTGATCTGCCTGCTGCACCAGTTCCACCAGCAGGCGGCGTGCTGAGTCGGTCACGTCTGACGGGCTGTGGTGGTGCTGAACCATGTCTGCGAGGAGGTCGACGTCCGCGCAACGGGCGAAGTACTCCTGGTATTCAGACACGAAGCGCGCGCCAACTCGCTGGTGTGTCCCGGAAGTTGCGGCGGCGATGCTGGCGTCTCGGGCGCGGTGGATGTACTTCCCCACATCGTGCAGGAGGGCTCCAAGCACCACGGTCTGGTACTGCCGTTGCGTATCACCGTCCATCGGTCATCTCCCAGTCAGTAGTGTCTGCACATGCCTCCAATGCGATCCTCCCGAAGCCCATAACGGTGTGCTTTCCGATGTGTACCTGTTCAGCGTACGCGAGCACTGGCAGCAGGCATGTCAGGTCCCCTTCAACGAGCATCGATCCCAGAACACCGCCGACTCGCACGTTCTGTCTCTGTCGCGTCGAGAACCTCTCCCGCTCCGACCATCGGAAGCGTGTACCGAGCGTCCTCACGCCTTCCGCCAGCTGGACGTAGTCATGCGGACGGAAGGAGGATGCGCCGTCGCCGTAGAGGTAGAGCAGGCTGTCCAGTCGTCGAAGAGCCCGACGAACTACGTCCTGGAACGTGATCCCTTCTGTCTGGACACGGCCACCTGCCGTGAGTCGAGTCGGCGTCACGAAGTGCACCAGCCAGCGTCCCGTTGCGATGGCTTGGAGTCCACGCGCACGTGCCATAGCCACGTGTGCGTCGAACGTAAACGGGGGCTGGCAGGTCTTCCCATCTTCCCGGTTGAACAAGAGAGCTCGAGAACCGTCAGATGGCATAGCATCTACGTGACTGAGCCGGAAGGGTACGCGTCGTGGCCCAAGCCCGCAGGTCTCCAGCTCAATGAACGTGCGCAGGAACTCGGCGAAGTAACGACGAGCGGGCCCGACGAGCAGAACATCGAACTGCCGCACGTTGTTTCTCTGACGACTATCCGCGCGCAGTGAGAAGACGAATGGTCGGGGTGGAGTAGACATGCCGCGGGTACCGTCCGACGGCTGCAGGAGGACTGGGTCGAACAAGACGCCGTAGGCGCAACGATCCCGGTAGCTGCATCCCTCGCATGTTCTCACACCGGTGGTGCACGCGTGCCGCCGCAGAATCGTTCCGAATGCGCCTCGAAGCATCACTCCAGCAAAGGCTGACCACACGAGCGGTTCGTGCGGCGCAAGAAAGAAGGTGCACCGTGCCAGTGGAAGGTCCCAAGATGGTGCGTACATCGCCCCTGCGCCTCCTGGACAGAACTCTCGCTTCGGACTCGAAAACGTGTCAGATGGACGTGTTCCACCGCAAAAGGCTATCGCAGAACCCGCATGAACGCTACAATGTCCGGTTGAACGGCACTTCCGATAACGTGCAAAGCGAAAGCCCTGCTGGAGATACACACCAGAGAGGAGCCACATACAGCACGTGAGGGTGTGCCTCGCTGGCCATCTGATGACAAAACGTGCGGCAACACTGCGGATAGGTCGGCGTCCATGAAACCAATAGCCCATGTCGGTGGCAATGGCGACCAACCGCAACGGAGGTGCTGGCTCCACGCAATGCGGCAGTCCGCGTTGTCTAGGGCAGCCCATCAACGCCTACACGCCTGTACCCGGAGGGCGGGTGGTGCCGGTGCATGTCGGCGATGCAGTGCTCGGTTCGGGTCAAAGCCGTTTCCGCGGCGCGTTGTGGCGAACGCGTCGCATTCAGGGGACTCTCGTCAGCTCGCGCGAGCCAACATCCCGCATGTGGCTGCCGAGGAGCACCGGCACATGTCCGCGATCCTGGACATCGCGGCCTATCCCGCGAGCGCACTACTGTCCACTGTTCACGCGCGACACTCCTCAGGCAGGCGGCAACGGGAACGATATCCAGCTAGTACTCGGTTGCGCAAGAGTGTAACCTTTTTGCGTGGGTGAGCGATGGATACCTCAGGACGACGAGAGAGGAGTCATCGGATGGCACGACCGAAAGGTTACGTGGTTGCCCTTGAAGAGACGTATCGTGATCGCCGTCGTAGCATCGTGGCACGGCGCAACAGCCCGCAAGGGGAGGTGCTTCGGTCTCGCATCGTGTTGGCGTGCGAGGCGCATCCCGACTGGACCGACCGTCAGGTCGCCGGCCGCGTCGGGTGTGCGTGGCAGACGGTGAAGAAATGGCGTCGGCGGTGGCACGAGACGCACAGCGTGGGGGAGGGGTCCCGGCCGGGAAGACCCAGAAGTTTCCCCCCTGAGACACGAGCGCAAGCCACGGCGTTGGCGTGTTCTCTTGCGGAAACGGTGGGGCGGCCCTTCCGACGCTGGGACTGCGTGGAGATTGTGGAGCGGTTGGTGCGTGATACGGTCATCGACTCGATCCACCGCACAACCGTGTGGCGTTGGCTCAAAGCCGAGCGTCTGAAACCATGGCGGCACCATCTGTGGCAGCATCCAACCGCCCCGGATTTCCTTCAACGTGCCAAGCCGGTTCTCGAGTTGTATGCTCATGCACGAGCCTTGCTTGCCCAGGGTGTCTGGGTCGTCTGCTCGGATGAGAAGACCTCGATGCAGGCGTTGGAGCGAGTTCATCCGCTGCGACCCGCCGCGCCAGGGCAACCGATGCATGTCGCGGCTCATTCCATACGGCGAGGCATCAGCCATCTCTTCGGCGCACTCAGCGTTGCCGACGGACGCGTCTAGGGCACCTGTCGGCGACGCAAGCGCTTCGAGGACTTTCAAGCCTTCGTCCACAGCACCCTCGTTCCCGAAGCGCTGCGCCGTGGAGTTTCCAGAATCTGTTGGATACTCGACAACGGATCCACGCATGCTCCGGCACGACTGGAGACCTGGCTATCCCAACAGCGACGCCAACACGCGTGGCCATTCTCCATCCGCGTCTTCTGGCTGCCCAAGTACGCGTCGTGGCTCGACCAGATCGAAGTCTGGTTCAGCGTCCTCCAGCGGAAGGTCTTGACGCCGATCCACCACAACAGCCCCGAAATCCTCGAACAGCGTATCCTCCAGTTCATCGAACACCACAACGAGACGGCACAACCGATGCGTTGGACCTACACCGTCGAGCAACTCACCAAGCGTTTGGCTACGCTCTAACGCAACCGAGTACTAGTCTGATGGCGTCTTGCCTCTGCTGCGTCGAGCCCGCCTTCCTCGCCACGCGTCGCTGTCAAGCCATTTGAGGAACTTGAACTGCCACGTGAAGTAGTACATCCCCACGCCTCGTCCCTGGGGCTTCGGCGTTATCCTGAAGACC
>VGLH01000144.1 GCA_016866785.1 Candidatus Poribacteria bacterium | reverse complement strand
GGAACAGCACGCGCGGGAGTTCGCGGAGAGCGCCAGCGTCGAGGTCGTTTTCGTCCTCCCGACGCTCGTCTTGGGACCCAACGCCCTCCGTCCGACGCCCAGCGTCGAGTTCGTCGTGAACTACCTGCGCCGTGGGGCTCCCGCGTACTTCGATATGGGCATGAACATCGTCGACGTCGAGGACGTGGCGAAGGGCATCCTGCTGGCGGAGGAGCGCGGAAAGGCTGGCGAGCGCTACATCCTGAGCGGCGAGGACATGTCGTTCCGCGAGTTCTACGCGCGCCTACACCGCCTGACCGGGCTCGGCATGCCCATCGCGAAACTGCCGAATCCGATCATGCCGGCTATTGCCGCCGTCGTCGAAGGGGCTTCGTCGCTGTTGGGACGAGCGCCGTTCGTGACGCGCGACATGGTTCACGATTTCGCGGGTCGGAACGCCTACGCGAGCTGCGCGAAGGCGCAGCAGGAGCTCGGATACTCGTACCTCGATGCCGATGAGGTGTTGCGCCGCGCCGTGGAGTGGGCCCTCCACATGGGTTGGGTTCCTGAGCGCCGTCGCGCCCGAATGCGGCTGCAGCCGGATCGAGAGGATTCGTGAGGTGCCGACTGTGCGAATGTGCCGGCGAATCGACTTCGAGGCGTCGCACTTCTTCGCGCTGCCGGGTCTGACGCCCGAGCAGAACCGCGAGCGCTTCGGGCCCGTCGCCGCGCCCCACGGGCACAACTACATGCTGTTCGTCGAGGTTGCGGGCGAGGTGAATCCGGCGACCGGCATGGTCCTGAACATCAAGGACGTGGACGATCTCATCGAGCGGCTGATCGTCACGCAGCTCGATCATAAGTGCTTGAACCTGGACCACCCGGCTTTCCGTCTTCGGCTCCCGACGACGGAGAACATCGCGTTGTTCGTCTGGGCGCAGTTATCGGGCGTCGTCGAGAAGTGTCGCCTCGTCGGCGTGCGAGTCCAGGAGAGCGAATCGCTGTGGGCGGACTACCGGGGACAACAGGAGGAGAAGGGCCCGATGGTGACGCTGACGAGGGCGTACGACTTCAGCGCGTCGCATCGACTTCACGAGCCGAACCTGTCCGACGCGGAGAACATCGAACTCTACGGAAAGTGCAACAACCCGAACGGACACGGGCATAACTACCGTGTCGAGGTGACCGTGGCGGGCGTTCCCAGCCCTGTCACTGGCATGGTCGTCGATTTGGAGCAGGTGGATCGGATCGTCGGCGAGGAGATCATCGAGCGCTACGGCTTCAAGCACCTGAACACGGATGTCGCGGACCTGCGCGGTCTCAATCCGACGTCCGAGAACGTCGTCCGGGCGATCCACGACCGGCTGAAGCCCCGCTTCGCCGACGGCGCTCGCCTCCATCGCGTCCGCCTCTATGAGACTCCCAAGAGCTGGTTCGAGTACGGAGCGCCGGAATGACCACGGGAGCCCTGACGGGCCGCATCGCCGTCGTGACCGGAGCGGGACGGGGGATCGGCGAGGCGACCGCCGTCGCCCTCAGCCGCCTCGGAGCCCAGATCGTTCTTGCGGCTCGAACAGAGACGGAGCTCGAGCGCGTGGCAGAAGCCATCGAAGCGAATGGCGGAACCGCGCTCGCCGTGCCGACGGATGTGACCCGGACGGAGTCCGTCGAGCGGCTCGTGTCGGCAAGCCTAGATCGCTTCGGACGGATCGATATCCTGGTGAACAACGCCGGTTCCGCTGTGTTCGAGCCGGTCGAGTCATCCGATCCCGACGCGTGGTGGCGCACGGTCGAAGTGAACCTGCACGGAACTTACCTGTGCACGCGCTACGCTCTTCCGTCGATGCTCGAACAGGGCAGCGGACACGTCGTCAACGTCCTGTCGGTCGCCGCCGAGACACCGTTCCCAGCGTCGAGCGCCTACTGTGGCGCGAAGGCGGGAGCCCTGATGATGACGCGCGTGCTCGCCGGTGAGGTGCGTCGCCGAGGCATCCGTGTCACGGCGATTCTGCCAGGCTCCACTCGGACGCCCTTCTGGAAGGGCATGGAGTTCACGCCCGACCTGTCCGAGATGATGCCGCCGGAACGCGTCGCAGAGACGGTCGTCTTCGCCGTGACGCAACCAGGGGGAGCCGTCATCGACGAGGTGCGCGTCATGCCTCCCTTCGGCGTTCTGTAGCCGACGCCCACCCCTTGCGCCCGTCCACGGGTCTGCCGATGATTGCAGTACCGCTGCGACGGAATGCTGTGTCGGGTCGCCGCGACGCGTTCCGAGTCGTCCAGGCAGCGGGTCGATAAGGAGGAAACCATGCATCGCAGGCGGATATCGACAGTATCGGTGGGGCTGGGGCTTCTGATCGCGGGTGTCTGGGGAGCGCAGGCGCAGAACTTCGGGTTCGAGTTTTCCGCAAACGCGGCGGATCACGTCCAGGCGGACGATAGCGACAGCCTCGACATCACCGGCAAAGAGCTGACGATGGAGGCGTGGGTCTATCCGATGGGCGATGGGATCATCGTCAACAAGGAGGACTCGTACGAGTACGCCGTCGTGGGCGGCGCGCTGCAGTTCGCCATCAACGCCGGTCAGTGGGCGTGGTGGGGCAAGGGCGTCGTCGAGCAAGGCAAGTGGCACCATACAGCCGTCACGTATGACGGCGCGAACACGCGCGGCTGGATCGACGGGAAGCTCGCGCACACGGAGAAGATCAACAATCAGGCGATCCTCAAGAAGGACGGAGCGGGCAGCCCGTTCAACATCGGTTGGCGCCCGTGTTGCGGGAACCAGGTGTTCCGAGGCGTCATCGACGAGGTTCGCGTGTCGGATGTCGTCCGATACACGGCGGACTTCACGGTTCCCAAGACGGAGTTCGCGCCGGACGCAAACACGCGCCTGCTGTGGCATCTCAACGAGGGCAAGGGCGGCAAGACGGCGGACGCCTCAGGCAACAAGAACGACGGCATCGTCATCGGGAACCCGAAGTGGGTTCCGGGGGCTCCCGTGACGCCGGTTCTGGCGGTCGCGCCGAGTGGCAAGCTGGCGACAACGTGGTCCCGCCTGCGGGGTGCGCGATAGGCACATATCGGATTCCAGAGGAGACGTGATGGGTCGCTACCGGATCGTGGCGTGCCAGGTTCTTTGGCGCGAGCTCTGCCACTACGCGGCGGCGTCGGAACACGTGTTCGACTTCGCGTTTCTGCCGCAGGGACTGCACAACACGCCCGACACGCTGCGCCGCGAAGTCCAGGCGGCGATCGACGCCACGCCGGACGGGTACGATGCCATCCTCGTCGGCTACGGGCTCTGCAGCAACGGCGTGCAAGGCGTGCGGGCTCGGAAGGTTCCGCTCGTCATCGTCCGGGGGCACGACTGCATCACGTTCCTGCTGGGATCCAAGGAACGCTACCGTGAGTACTTCGACCGACACCCCGGTACCTACTGGTACAGCCCAGGATGGATGGATACGTCGCTCATGCCGGGCAAGGAGCGGTACGAGCGCATCCTCCACTCCTATGTCGAGAAGTACGGCGAGGACAACGGGCAGTACCTGATGGAGATGGAGCAGGGCTGGTTCAAAGCCTACTCGAACGCCGCCTACGTCGATCTGGGAATGCACGACACGTCGCGCTTCAAGGACGAGACGCGCGACGCCGCGGAATGGCTGGGATGGAACTACGACGAGCTGAAAGGCGATCCGGGGCTGGTCGAGCGGTTCGTCAACGGTCAGTGGGACGCGGAGGACTTTCTCGTCGTGCAGCCCGGACAGGTCATCGAGCCGTCGCACGACGACGCCATCCTCCGCTCCCGAGAACCCGAGGCGTAGCGCCGCCTCAGTGGGTCGTTCCGCGGACGCCGCGCCGTAGGGGCGACGCGGTGCGTCGCCCGTCTCACGACGAGGGCGACCCGTCGGGCCGCCCCTACGAAGCGTGCAGTGTTTCCGGGAATCAGTCCATCAGAGTTGGTATGCCAGGTCGGCGTCCAGCTCCATCACCTTGTCGGTGACGACCGAGAAACGGTTGCTGACGACGAGGTAGTACCGCCCCGTCCGCGTCAGCCGGATGTCGTGGCTCACGGAGCCGACCCGCCCGGAGAAGTAGATCGCCTCCGCGTTGGGCCCAGTGGGCCAAGACGCATACCCCGATTCGTGGAACACGAATACTTCGGCGTCCCTGCCGCTCGTCACATCGAAGTCGAGGCGGAGGAACGGGTCGACCATGTCCGACGTGACGACGAAGTCGAACGCGTGCCACTCGCCGGAGTGGACAGACAACTGCGGCGAATGGACGACGCTCTCAGTGTAGTCGGCGATCAGATCACGGTCGGACTCGTCGCACGCCGAGAACAGCGCCAGCGCGGCGATCACGGCCGCGAACCTGGCAACCACAGCCATCGAACGCGTCATCGTGCGGCTCCTCGTCGAGCGTGCGGATGCCTGGCGGCAGGGCATGCGCGACGCGGTGCGTTCCTTACTGCAACTCCCCGCGAAGCATCAGGGCGCTGGATACCGAGAGGTAGTCGCGTCCGGCTTCGACGCGGTCGTTGTTGTAGCTAACGCTGAGACTCATGTTCGCGCGTACGCGCTGACTCAGATTGTAGCCAACCTGGAGAGCCGTCTGATAGCGCTCCGAGCGGGCGTCGCGGTTGTTGCCCAAGCTCTCGCGCCGGATCACCGTCGTGAAGTAGTTGGTGACGTTCAGGTTCTGCTCGAGCTTCAGAGTCTTGCCGATCAGCGGAACCTTCCATCCCGACTGGGTGCGCAGGTTGTAGTCGACGCTCAGACTCGGTGTGACAACGACGCCGTCGGACGTGACGCCGCTCCGTTCCTGCGTCCGCAGGCTGACACGCGATCCCAGCGAGGTTCGCGTCTCGCCCCACGCCTGACGCCACGTCAGCGAGCCCTCGTGTGTCAGGCTGGAACCGAACGAGGACGTTCCGCCCTTGCGATCCGACGTGCGGTAGTCGTACCGAACTTGGATCGACGCGCGATTGGAAGGCGTGAAGAGCTTCACGTCGCTGCCTGCGTTGGTCGAGAGCTGCCGCGATGCGGTTCCGATGTTCTTCGTGAAGCTGTTGCGGAAGGACGTGTCGCCGCTGAGCGACATCCACAGCAACGGGTCGAACGACGAGCGAAACGAGATGCGGTTCGACTTGGTCGATTGGGATCGCTGGGGCGAGTCGTCCGGCAGAGCGAGGGCTTCGCGAACGGTCACGTCGGAATCGAGCTGACGCAGGTAGTCGCGCACGTCGTAGTTGTAATCGGCGCTGATCGAGAACGACGTGAGCGACCGCTGCCAGATCGTGTAGCCGTCATCGCGTATCGCGCGTCCCTGCCGCGCTGCCAGAGAGCGGTCGAGCTCCTGGTTGCCGCGTCCGAGCCAGTCGCCACGGCTCAACTGCGCCTCTTCGTACTGGGACAGGTCGTAGCCGTACTGGGTCATCTGGTCGAGACGTTCCTGCTCGCGGAAGAACGTGTCCTCGCGCAGGCTCGTCGATTCGGACGCGAGGCTGCTGGTGGACGGCGGTCGGGTCGCCGTCGATGTCTGGGGAACCGGCGTCTGCTGAGGGGCGGGCTCCTGCGCCTCGACGGCATCGGTCGATTCGTCGCTCTGGGGAACCGGCGGCGCTGCCGTTGCGATGTCGGGCTCGGATGGGGCGGGCTCTGGGGCGTTCGAGGAGTCCTCGGCAGCATCCGAAATCGTCACGGGCGGCGACGGCGGCAGTCCGGGTCCGTCGGCAGGCGCGGGCTCCGACGCCGCAGGTTCCGACGCAGCGGAGGGCTCGTCCGTCGAGGGAACCGATGCGACGGCGGGCTCCGGTGGCGTCGAAGCGTCGGTGTCGTCTGCCACGTCGTCTGGAGTCGGCGACGGCTCGGCAGGTGCGCTCTCCTCTTGCGGAACGGTCGGCTTCGTCGGCGCGACGGCGGGTTCGCGCTCCGTGGCTTCCTCCGGTCTGCGCTTCGGCGTTAGCTTCAGGACTTCCTTGAGGCGCAGACTGACTCCGACTCGGATGTCGCTGTTGATGCTCAGGTCCTTCTTCAGGTCGAACCAGTTCTCGCGGAAGCTCGTCTGGGCGCTCAGCGTGGGTCGGATGCCGAAGAAGGACTTGTTGATAGTCGGTCTGAGCGACAGCCGTTGGTCGCGCTCCGCGATCCGGTAGGGGATCGGCGTTGCCGGGTCTTCGGGCTGGGTCGTGGGCGTCTGCGTCGCCGTGCGCGCCTCGCGTTTGGCGAGCTCGCGGCGGATGTCGTAGGTCGGCTGCAGCGAGAAGCTGCGCACGGGTCGGAGCTCGAGCGTCACGGTTCCGCTGTCCACGATGCGGTCGTTGTTGCCGTAGTAGGAACCGTAGTAGCCGTTCTGCCCGCTCGTCGTGTTCGTCGCCGTCGTCTGGTCGACGATGGCGTTCTCATGGCGGTATTCCGTGGAGAGCCGGACGTACTCGCGGACGCCGTATCGCAGCGACGTGATGTACAGGTCGCTGAACTCGGTTCCGCGCCGTTCGTTCCACATCTCCTGGGAATCGAACGTGAAACCGAGCTCCGGGGCGTGCTTGATCACCAACTGCGTGCGAACCGTCTGATTGTCGATCTTGCTCGCGCCGGCGGCGTAGGTCGAAATGCTTCCCGGTCGGTTCTCCGACACGGATTCCTGACTGCGGACGCTGTATTCCAGCGGGAGCCAACGGAGCGCCAGCAGACGTGCGTTCACGTTGAACTCGTCCGTGCTCGTGCTGTATCCCTGGTACATGCTGTAGGATCGGCTCGTTTGCCCCGCTGAGTTCTCGAAGTCGCGGTCCTGATTCGTGTAGCCGATATCCACCTGCAGCAGGTTCCCCAGCCCGATCCGTCCGTTTCCGCGCCGCGCCCAGCCAGACCGCACGATCGGGTCGGTCAGGTAGATGTCGTTGACCCACACCTCGCCGTCGATGGGGTCGTTGCCGTCGTTGAGCACGCCGAGAACGACCCCGCCGATGCTCGATATGGATGGGTTGCCGACCGCCTTCAGACCGTCGGGGTGCTGATTGCCGTCTTTGTCCTCCAGCGTCACCACGACGTGCTTCCATCCCTGGAAGTCGAGTGGCACGACGAGCTCGTAGTAGTCCTTCAGGTCCTTGAAGACATCGACGGTCGGCTCGGTCTGCTGCGTGCCGGTTCCGTAGTTGGCGTAGCTGCGATAGCTGTAATAGCCGCCGGTTCGCAGGCTGGAGCTGAGACGGATGACCAGCGATCCGCCCGTGTCGTGTCCGTAGACCCACATCTTGAGCGTGTCGTGCTTCGAGAAATCCTGCCCGTCGCCGCGACGGGGACCGTTCAGGCGCTTCCAGGTCACGCCCATCGACTTCGGGTTCAACTGGAACGCGAGCGAGAGCGTCTGTTCCTTCTGCTCCTGCGTGCCGAAGCCGAGGGCGCTCTCGACGAACGGATGGAGGTCCTTGAATTCCTCGTCGTCTTCGAGCTGGCGGTAGGCGGCGAGGTAGTCCGCGTAGTTGTAGTTGTCCTTCGCCGTCACCATCAGGTATTCGCCCGAATCGCTCTTGGCGGCGACCCCAGTGGCATCGGCGACGACGCCTTCCTCCCACTGGTTCCCCACGAACTCGATGGACGCCCACTGGACCTTGCCGGTCACGCTCCCGGCGCGGTTCTTCTCGACCCAGACGCGCACTTGCTTCACGTACCCCCACGCCGGCAAGCCGAGCTCGCTGGCTTCGGACAGGGGGATGCTGACGAACGTCCATCCGCTGCTGTCGTTCCGCTTCTTGAGCCATTCCGACGGGATGTCGTTCAGCGGGATCGACAGCGAGTAGTAGGCGTTCAGCGTGTCGAGAACCGAGTCGCCGTTCAAATCCTCGCCGTCGAGGATTTTGTCGCCTTCTCCGATGCGCACGAAGCCGCCCAGCTCCTGATCGAAGAGCCACCCCTTGTCCTCGGACTCCTCAAGGGAGCCGTTCCCGTAGAACCGCTTGGAGCCCGTGAGCGACTCTTGGTCGAGGTCGAGATAGTCGATCTTGCCGTCGCCGTTAGTGTCCGTCAGGTCGGCGGGGAGGTCTTCGCTGTCGAGGCGACCGTCGTTGTCGGTGTCTTCGCTCAGGATACCGATGTCGATATGGAGCGTCACGTCCCGGTCGCCCGTCGTTCGGAGCCACATCTCGAGCGACTGTCGGTTCTGGAAATCGACGCCGTCCGGGGACATGGGGTAGGTGAATCCTCCCCATTCGCCGATGACGTCTTGCAGGTCGTATCCGAGCTCGGTGACGAGCCTTTCCTCGGTCGTGCGCGCCAGCGGGTTGATTTGGGCGGCGCTGACGCGCGTGTTCTTGAGGTAGTTCGCCGGGAGCGCCTTGATGTCGTCGCGCGGCAGGATCGAGAAGACGACGCGCGAGGAACCCGGGTCTGCGGCTCGCGCCAACGGCGTGCTGGCGATCTGCCACTGGTGCTTGTACGTCGGGATGCTCGTCGCGTCGCGCGCCCCCTCCATGCTGTCGATCAGGGCGTAGCCGACGGAGTTCGGGTTGTTGTGACTGAACGCGGTCTCGCCGCTGAAGTCGATGGAGAGCGGGAAGGACTTGGGTCGCACGAACGGCAGCGCGCTGACGATCCCGGCGAGCTCGAACGCCCTGCCGAAGCTCGTGTTGACGTCGAATGCCTGTAGGCGGCTGGGCGCTTCGTTCACGTCTGGGATGCTGGTGGCGCGCTTTCCGGTGTTGTAGACGTAGCCCGCCGATACTCGGAACCCCTGGATGAACAGCGGATTGAAGTAGCTCCCGCTGCTGATGCCGTAGCTGCGGCGCGACCCGCCATAGCCCCCAAAGCCGCCGTAGTCCCCGCCATAGCCACTGCCGTAGCTGCTGCCGTAGTTCCCGTACCCGCCGCTGTAGTTGCCGTACGACGACCCATACGACGATCCGTACGATGACCCATAGGACGATCCGTACGACGATCCATAGGATGACCCGTACGACGAACCGTACGAAGACCCGTACTGGCTGCCGTAGTTCCCATAGGAGCCCTGGCTGCCGAGCCCGGACATATCATCCAACGCGCCTCTGCCGCCGGGACCGCGTCCGGGCTGCTGATCCCCCTGCCCGGGGCGTTTCCCACGGTCGCGCCACTCGTAGTCGAGCCACATGCCTGCGACGGTCTGCTGGAACTGCCCGCCGAATGGCGAGTACTCATAGTCGACTTCGATCTCGTCGAACTCGCTCAACTGCGTGTTGAACGTGATCGAGCCGAAGTCGTAGAACATCTGGTAATCGACGTCCCTCTGGAGCCGGCGGTTGTTCAGCCGGACGACCTCGCTGCCGGGGATGACATTGAGGACGCCCATGTTGTACTCGTCGGATCGGTACGAGTAGTCCGCCTGGATCGTATAGACCTGGTCGTTGGGGCGCGGATTCTCGGCGTAGATCGCCGGGTTCGCCACCTGATCTCGCAGGTGCGCGAAGGGGTGGTTCGGCGCGTCGAGGGCGAATGGACGAGCGTCCGGGAAGAACACGAGCCCGCGCTCGAAGTCGATGAATTCAGGATCGACTCGCCGGTCGCCGTTCTTGTCGAGCCCGAAGAGCTGAATGTAGGGGTAGACGCCGTTCGACGCCGTGAACGCCTGGGAACCGCCTCGCCAGATACTCAGCTCGAAGTCGGTCGGCGAGATGTTCCGGTTCCCGAGGCTGTAGACGTTGCGTAGCTCCGTGCCCCGAGTCGCGGTGTCCTTGATGACGACATAGCCGAGGAGTTCCCCTTCTTCGTCGATG
>VGLH01000143.1 GCA_016866785.1 Candidatus Poribacteria bacterium | reverse complement strand
CCAGCGATGTAGTCGTTACCGCGCACGAAGTACCCAGCCGGGATGAGCAGCATCTCCGAACCGTCCCGAGCCGTCACGGAAGTCAGCGGCGTCGCGCTCTCTGGCATCGTCCTCCGAGCCGGTCTAGTAAGGTTTGCCCATGCGGTTCAGAGCCGCTGGAACCGCATTGCGGATGGGTTTGACGGTCTGCAGGTAAGCCCAGATCGCTCGAAGGTCCTCTTCGTTGAGCGTCTGGTAGTGCTTCCAGGGCATCGGGGGCAGCAGAGCTCGCCCCTTGGGGTCGCCGAGGTGCTTGCCAGACCGCATCGCTGCGAGAAACTGGTCTTCCGTCCACTTCCCGAGACCTGTCTCGCGGTCCGGCGTGAGGTTCGGAGAGAAGGACACCCCCCACGGTCCAGCGAACGCTGTGAAGGTCGGGTTGATCGAGATGAAGACGCCCTGCTGCATCATCTCCATCGAGTACTTCGGAACTGGGGAGCCTGCCGGATGACCGGACAAGGCGCGCGTGCTGTCTTCGTCCGCTCCCGACCGAGGCGTGTGGCACGATCCGCACGCAGCGACCGACTCGACGACATACTTGCCGCGCGCCACTCGGTTCGACTGCGCCTGCTGCGCCGTGGCGACGAGCATCGCCGACGCGAGCATGCCCCCAACCAAGATCAGCCCCATGCCCCACCGCCTGAGTCGCATGCGCGTTCCTCCTTCACCCGAGCCTTGCGCGCGCCACTATTGTAGCCCAAGGCTGGGAGGAGATGCGCGCCCGAACGGCTAGTGCCGCGACGTGACGAAGCGCTCTGGTTCGTGCGGCATGGCGAGCGCCAAGACGCCCAGCAGCAGACCCTCGACCAGCACGACCACGCCATCTGTCACGGGCAGCCAGAAGAAAGCCGTGACGACGATGCTGAGCAGGATGAGCACGACCGCGGGTCCCTGCGCTTTCCGATGGGCGGTGGCGGCGAGACAGGCGAACGCGATCAGCCCGAGCAGGAGGGTTACCCGCGACAGCGGCTCCACGACTCCGCGCCAGAGGATCGTCGCGACCTGGATGGACGTATCCATGGACGGCTCGGCGGGAGCGGCGGCGGTAAGGTCGGGCGTCGGCAGCGACTCGATGGTCTCCTCCGCAGTAGACGACATCTCCTTCGCGGCGCCGTACAGGGAGCGAAGCCTCTCGACAGGCTGGGTCTGGATCAGGCTGCACACCAGACTCAGCGGGAGCCACACAGCGAAGAACCCGCGCGCCGCTGTGGCGAAGCCGCCCTTAGCGCGGTCTACGAACGCATGGATCGGGGCGATGGCGAGGAGAAGCGCGAGAGTGCGCAGACCCCACGTCTTTCCAAGCGCCGACTGGTTGCTGATGTATTCGAGCCAGTTATTGGGGTCGTGACCACTAGGGGCACCGCTATAGACGAGAATCTGCCAGAATCCCACCGCGACGAACGCCAGACCTGCCAACAGCGCCCACCCGCGTGCGCCCTTCATCTCGGTGTCCTCCGCGCTCCGGTGCCTTTCGTAGGACGGTTCGAGCCGCCGTCGATTCACATACGCCAGACGACAGCCAACGGATTATCCCACGGATTCGGCTGGTCGCCAACCAGGTTCTGTGTGTGCGGACGAATCCCGATGAACACTTGCGCGCACACAAGGATTTGCGTAGGCTGTGAACGGGAACCGGACGCGCTGCCGGACGTCGGCGATGGGAGGGGCAATGGCTGCCACACGGTTAGGCGTCGGGATGATCGGCTACGGGTATATCGCGCGAGTGCATACCTACGCGCACACAAGCCTGCGGTTCTTCTACGACCCGATGCCCTTTGAAAGCCGACTTGTGTGCGCCTGCGCGCGCCGTATCGAGTCTGTGTTCGATGCGATCACTCGCGGAGGTTACGAGTACGCGACGACGTCGCCAGGCGACGTGTTTGCGGACCCGACGGTATCCGTCGTCCACATCTGCACGCCGAACGACACGCATGAACCATACGCGGTCGAGGCATTGAGGGCAGGCAAACACGTCTACTGTGAGAAGCCGCTCGCGCGGAACCTCGACGAAGCGCGGCGGATGCGCGACGTCGCGGCTGCGTCAGGGCTGGTGCACCAGGTCGCGTTCAACTACCGGTTCGTGCCGGCGATCATGCGGGCGAAGCAGCTCGTGGACGACGGCTTTCTCGGCGACGTCCTCTCATTCCGCGCCACGTATCTGCACAGCGGCTATGTGGATCCGGCGCGTCCCATGTCGTGGCGGCTGGATCGCGAACGAAGCGGCGGCGGCGCGCTGCACGACCTGGGTTCGCATGCGGTCGATCTGGTGCGTCACCTTTTGGGCAACGCGCGACGCGTCATGGCGTCTTTGCCAACGCTCATCCGTGAACGACCGTCGGGATCCGATGGGTCGATGTCGCCGGTGGAAGTCGACGACCTGGCGTTGATGCAGGTGGAGCTCGAAAGCGGGGCAGTCGGGACGGTCGAGGCGTCCCGCGTCGCCACCGGGTCCACCGACGACCTGACCATCGAGGTTCACGGAACCCACGGAGCGATCCGGTTCCGATTGGCAGACCCGAACTGGCTCGAAGTGTTCGATGAGCGCGCCGCTGGAGAGCCCATCGGAGGCATTCGCGGTTACACACGCGTTCAAGTGGTGCAGGCGTATCCGCCACCTTCTGCTTTCCCTTCGCCGAAGGCGAGCGTCGGTTGGCTCCGATTCCACGTCGCCAGCCTGTTCGACTTCCTGACCAACGTCGTCGAAGGGCGGGTCGGCTCGCCATCGTTTGACGACGGCTTCGCCGTGCAGGCTGTCCTTGAGGCGGCGCAGCAGTCTCACGCATCTGGCGCTTGGGCGGACGTCGCGGCGCAGTGACGCCGCTGTGGATCGCTCGCGCCGCGACCTGCCCGTACTCGCGTGTCGAGCCCGACGGTGGTAGACTCACACGACGGCATAGGAAGCGACGGAGAGGCGCACATGGCGAAGGCGAGCCTCAACCGCGACGACCTGACGATCGAGGCCCTGGATCAGATCCTCGACGCAATCGGCTATGACAGCGACACGCAGGTCCGTGTGCTGCGACGAGACGACGGCAGAGAAGTGCTCATCGTACAGGCGAACCGGTTCAGCGTGACGCGTCTGTACGTGACAGGGCGTCCAGATGGACGGCTCATCGACGGATTCGAGTCGCTGCATGCGTTGGTCAGGCATCGGCTTGAAGAGTTCAAGAGCGAGCACGAGACGGACGCCGGCTTCAGCCTGGAACCTGCCACGTGGCGTCGGCTCTTTGCGGAGAGCGCCGACCGCTACGTTCGCTACTTGTTCTGCTCCGGCATCCATCGGTGGGGGGACGTCGAGCGAGACACGCGAACCAATCTGGACACCTGCGACCTGGCGCGACGCTACGCCGACGATGAGCTGGCATGGGGGATCTACCAGTACAAAGGGTACATCCTCATGATGAACACCATCGCCCGCGCGGAACTGGCACTGGAGGGCGGAGCCATCCAGGACGTGGGCAAGGTCCTGATGGAAGGGATCGACAAGATCGGCGGGTTCTGCCGTGAATGCCTGTTGTCAGGACATCCTGAGGCAGAGGCGACGACGCGGGAACACTACCTGAGCAACCTGCTGCGCTACCGAGAGGGGCTGATCCACGACGGTCGGCTCCCGGATGCCGCCCGCGAGGATCCGCGCAACGTCGTCTAGCCGATCCCGGCTAGGGGAGAGCGTCGAGCGTAAGACGACGGATTCTAGCGCCTTCGAGTTGAGCGTCCTCCAGATCGGCTCCGCGGATCAGGGCTTCGTACAGATAGGCGTGAGTCAGGTTCGCGCCTCTGAGAACGACGCCGTTCAGGTCGCACCGACGGAACACCGCGCGGCTCAGGTCGGCTCCGGCAAAGGAGGTCGGAGGATCGTACGCGTGGTCGAGTTGTGGGTTGGCGTCGCCCAGCATCGCCTCCTGCAGCTTCGCGCCGTCGAACCTCGCACCGCCGATCTTGGCTCCGCTGAGGAAGCACCCGTTCATCGCGGCGTTCGTGAAGTCCGCACCCCTCAGGTCTGCCCCGACAAAGCTCGCCTGGCTCAGGTCCGCTCCTGCGAAGTTCGCGCCTCGAAGATCCGCCCTGTTGAAGTTGGCGAAGCGCAGGTTCGCCCTCGCGAAGTCGGTTCGGATGAGGGTCGCCTTGGCGAAGTCGGTTTCCGCCATCTGTGCGCCTGCATAGCTCTTCGCTGCCGTCCCTGCCGACTGGGCAGGCGATCGACGGTGGGCTTTGTCCGCCATGTTCGGGGTCGTGCCTCCGCTGTTTGCGACGTTGGTGACGTGTTCGCGATTCTATGCCACTCGTGCGCGCAGCGCAATCGCGTTTCGCAGCGCCGAGAGGATCATCTTGGGGGAGAAGCCATGGTTCGCCGATGGGGTTCATGGTTGGTTGCCTTCGTGCTGGGTGCCGTGGCTGTCCTGATGGTCAGCCGTGGGCTCGTGCCGTCCGCGAAGGCGCAGTATCTCGGCAAGTTCCAGAACGTGGATTTCGGGTTCAGCACGACCGGCGGGACGAGCACGCTGACGTTCTTCGACAGAGATACGGGGGTCGTGTACCTCTACGTCGCATCGGGTCGAGGCGACTTTCAGCTTGCGCGGCGTCTCACGCTCAGCGAGTTGGGGCAGCCGCTCGCAGTTGGGATGCGTGCACCGGCAACGCGCGTGCCATCGCTGCCCTCCGGTCTCGATGCTGGAACCGAGTAGCGGCTGCCTCGACCTGCGATCACTTCGACGCCAGCAGTCTGCCGTACTCGGTGATGGGCGGCTTCCCGTAGCGTTGGACGTAGTCGGCGTCGAGGTATACGCCGAAGGATGTCGCACTGTCGAAACCCAGCCCCGAATAGGTTCGCACGTCCGAGCGGATCGCGTCGGCGTAGAACGGAATCTGGATACTCGGTCGCTTCCACCCGGAGAAGCGGGACGCATCGATCCAATACTCGAGAACCTGGGAACCCGTCATGTCAAACGCAGCCGCAAGTCGCCGTAGGTTCGACAGATGTTCGGCGTTCGCATCGCTGGATGGGTCGTCCAGCGGACGAGAGGATTCCCGACGGATCGGCGCGTACTCCAGGAAGAGCGCCGGCGAAGGCGTGATGGACGTCGGTGGGTTCAGCGTGTTCCAGTACGCCAAGTACGCCAGTCGAGCCGTCGAGCGGTAGGCGACCAGGGCTTCTGCCATCGCGTTCATCGCGCGGACGTTCTGGTCGCTCGGGGACAGATCGCGGCAGTCAGGACAGGCGCACCAGGGCTGAGCGTCGTCTGCCCAGAGGTAGTATCGGTCGGTGACCGGCTGGAGGGCTTTTGCGACCTCGACCGCCCGCTCGGCGATGCGCGCCAGTGCGTCCGGGCTCGCCGTGCAGAGGTTCGCATCCGGCACGCGCTCGCCGTTGTCGTCCATACGGAACCACGCCTGGCGATCGGCGTGCAATCCTCTGGGCAGGAGCCACGCCATCGCGTGAATCTCGTATTCGACGACGATGCCCCGCGATTCCGCGCCAGACAGACACCGCTTGCCTTCATCCGAGGCGATGAACGCCTTGAGCCCTTCCACATCGCTGTGCAGACCCAAGACGTTGAGCTCGGCTTCCGAGAGCCATTCCAGCCACGTATCGACCATACCCTGAAGATCGACCGGCGCGAGGACGATCCCACGGCGATCAAACGACATGATGAGGCTCCAATGTCGAGCGGACGGGCCGGTTGAAGTAGCCGAACTCGATGTGCGGGTGCGCTTCTCGAACGCGCTGCATCCATGCGCGGACGCCAATGCCCGGTTCGGGTGGCAGCGACAGCGCCTGCCAGTATTCGTCTGGATCAATGCTCAGGTTCCGCATCTGGATGAGGTCGATACGCGCCTCCTCGACGAAGCGAAGTAGCGCGTCGAGCTCGCTGGGGCGGTCGTTGACGCCCGGAAACGACAGGTAGTTCAGCGAGACGTAGGCTCCCAGCTCCTTGGCGATTCGGGCGGATTCGCGGACGTCGTCGAACGAGTAGCCACGTGGGCGGTAGTACGACGAGTAGGTCGAAGGCACGGCGGAGTTGAGGCTGACGCGCAGGCTGTCGAGCCCGGCGTTGACAAGGCGTTCGATGGCGCGAGGCTTGCTGGCGTTCGTGTTCATGTTGATCGTGCCGCGTTGGATCCTGTCGCGGATGCGCCGGATCGCCCGCTCGATGATCGGAGCCTGGAGGATGGGGTCGCCCTCGCATCCTTGACCGAAGCTGACGATGGGCAGCTCGGCGGACTCAAGATGCGGCACGGCGACCTCGACGATGTCGTCGACCGAGGGAACCGCCAGCACTCGCTCGTGAGATGCCTCGCATGACCCTTCGGGCTGGAGCGAGATGCATCCGACGCAACTCGCGTTGCAGGCTGGCGACACGGGCATCGGGAGCTCCCACCTGCCGAGGAACGCGTTCTTCGCCGCAAAGCAGTGGTAGTCGATGGCGCATCGCGCAAGCTGATCCCACACGCTGTTCTCGGGGAACTCGGCGAGACGCGCCTCGACAGCGGGTGTGAGGTCGTTGTCGTCGTAGTTGTCGGGGTTCCAGCGCGGGTTGTCATCGACCTGAATCGCGGCGATCCAGAACTGATCGTCCATCCAGGCGACGGCGGAGTACGCCCATAGAGGGAGCACCTCGGCTCCTTCACGACGCTTCGCTGCCGGTAAGACCGTGCGCGTGTAGCCCGGCGGCGGAAACGCGGCGACGGCGTCTCCCAGATCGCAGCCGATGAACCCCCCGGAGCGCGCGTCCCAACCGACCGCGGCGCGCTTCGGCATCGTGAAGAGGCGGCTGTTCCTGGGCAGCGGGATCAGGTCGCCCAGGTCGCAGCGCTGGATCGTGTCGCCGGACCGCACGGTGAGCTCGAGATGAGGATGGTCGAACACCTCTCCCGCATCGTTCGCGTAGACGAGTCGCGGCGTTCGGTCTCGCCCTCGCTGACGCACGGAGCGTCGGATTCGCATCACATGCGCTCCGGAGCGCGCACTCCCAGGAGCCCGAGCCCATTGGCGAGCACAGTCTGAGCGGCATGCGACAGCGCCAGGCGAGCTCGGGATCGAGGCACGTCCGCCGCGTCGAGCACCCGGCAGCGGTCGTAGAACAGGTGGAACGCGGTCGCGACGTCGTTCAGGTAGTGGGGGATGCGGTGAGGTTCGTACGCCTCGGCGGCGTCCGCGACGACGTCGGGGAAAGACGCGCAAACCTTGATGAGCGCGAGTTCCTCCGGTTCACCCAGGAGCGACGCGTCTGCGTCGCCATCCGCCTCGATGCCGCGTTCCTGAGCCTGCCGGAAGATGCTGGCGATCCGCGCGTGGGCGTACTGCAGGTAGTAGACCGGATTCTCGTTGGTCGATTGCTTCGCGAGATCGACATCGAACGCCAAGTGCGTTCCGGCGCTCCGCAGAACGAAGAAGAGTCGCACGGCGTCCTCTCCGACCTCGTCGATGAGCTCATCGACGGTCACGAAGTTCGCCCGTCGCGTGGACATCTTGACCGTCTCGCCGCCTCGCGTGATCGTGACGAACTGGTGGATCAAGACGTCGATGCGGCTTGCGTCGAACCCAAGGGCTTGGACGGCGGCGATCACGTCCGGGTACGTGTCGATGTGGTCTGCGCCGAATACGTCGACGATGCGGTCGTAGTTGCGGCGCAGCTTGTCGCAGTGATAGGCGATGTCCGGGAGCCGGTAGGTCGGTTCCCCTGTGCTGCGGATGATGACGCGGTCCTGCGGACCTCCGTACGCCGTCGCCCGGAACCAGATGGCTCCCTCGTGCTCGTAAGACGCACCGATGCGTCGCAGATCGTCGGCGACACGTTCGACCGCGCCAGTCTCGTAGAGGGAGAGCTCGTTGAAGTAGCGGTCGAAGGCGATTCCCAACCGCGAGAGCGTGCGTCGGATATCGGCGAAGACGGCATCGACGGCGACGGCAGTGAAGGGCGCGATGTCATCCGAGTCGAGCAGGGCGTTGCCTTCTCGCCCGAACAGCGCGCGGGCGATGTCGCGGATGTACTCGCCCTGGTAGCCATCCTCTGGGAAGGGGATGTCACGACCGGCGATCTCACCGTAGCGTGAACGGACGGACTGGCCGAGGACGCGCATCTGGCGACCGCCGTCGTTGAAGTAATACTCCCGCGATACCTGGTAGCCGACCGCCGATAGGAGCCGCGCGACGGTGTCGCCGATAGCGGCTTGCCTGCCGTGACCGAGCGTTAGGGGACCCGTTGGATTGGCGCTGACGAACTCGACGAGAGCGGTCTTGCCAGCATGGGTTGCCGAGCCGCCGAAGTCGGGCCCGTCGCGCAAGATGTCCCGTAGAGCGCGGACGATGCGGTCGTTGGACAGCCGCACGTTGATGAACCCGGGACCCGCGATCTCGACCGCGCCGATGGCGGGATGCGTCGTCGCGTGCTCGACGATTGCCGTTGCGATGGCGCGAGGCGCGAGCTTCGCGGCGCGCGCGAGCTGGAGCGCGATCGGACTCGCCAGGTCGCCATGCGATGGGTCGCCGGGCTGCTCGATGGGCACATCCTCGACGGCGTCGAGGCGGAGCGAGCCGTCGGCGATCGCCGCTTCAAGGGCTGTGCCGAGCCACGCACGCACTTCGTCGGATATCTGACGCCACATGGCGACCTCTCAATCCACGCGGGATGCGCCTCGTGCCGGTCACCATCCTATCGGAGACGGAGCGACCGGCTCCCCGGAGGCGGCTGACGCATACGCAGCCTCGACAATCGACAGGACGCGCACCATGTCTCGGATCGTCGCCACCGGGGCTTCTCCGGCGCGGAAGCGACGGACGACGTCCGACACGTACGCCGAATAGTCGGGTTCCGGTTCCGTCACCTCGACGCGCTCGCCGTCGCGGAAGCAGATCGTGGGGCGCTGCCACCGAGCCAGGTTGTTGCTGGCGAACGCGGCGGCGGTGCTCAACGACATCAGGTCTTCCTTCGGCTCGGCGGGCAGCAGGTATGCCGATTCGAGGACCGCCTGCGCCCCGGAGACGGTCTCCAGCAGCGAGCTCGACAGGTCTTCGACGGTTGCGCCGGACAGACGATGGCTCGTCTGACAGAAGACGCGGCACACCGGTTCGCGCACCAGCGACAGGAACAGGTCGATGGCGTGCGTCCCGAAGTTGATCATGCATCCGCCGCCGGCTTTCTCACGGTCGAGCATCCACGGGCAGTTCCATTCCACGTACCGGCGGATGGGCCCGCCGACGAACCGGTGTTGAAACTGGTGGATTTCGCCGAGCTCCTCGCGACGATCGAGGAGGGCTCGGGGGAAGCCGCCGAGTCGCCGCACGAAGGCAACTCCGGCAAAGAGACCGGTAGCTTCGGCTGACGGCAAGAGCTCTGCCAGCGCGTCCGCTTGGAGCGCCATCGGTTTTTCCATGGCAAACGGCTGCGAGCGTTCCACGAGCAGACGGGCGAGGTCGAGCATCCGCCAGTGCGGTGCGAAGGCGAGAGCGAGATCGACCGTCTCCCGGTCGAGCAAGTCCGCTGCCGCTGCAAAGGCTCGGCATCCGAGTGAACGGGCGAGCTCCTGTGCGCGAGGCAGATCGGCGTCACTCACCCCGACGATCTCGGCGTCGAGCGGTCGCAGCGCATCGACGTACATCGGCACGTGCCAGTGGTCGATCTCGAGCAGGGCGACTCGGAGGGACATCGGTCTGCATCCCGCGCTGCGTGTCGAGCCAGCGCTAGTCCAGATCGGATTGCTCCGTCATTGAGGGGCTCGCCGGTTCCATGCCGGGAACCAGCGGCTCGTCCGTCGGTGGAGTCGGCTCGGACTTGTAGCCGCATTCCTTGCGGTAGCACAAGTTGTACTGCCGCG
>VGLH01000142.1 GCA_016866785.1 Candidatus Poribacteria bacterium | reverse complement strand
TCTCGCACCACGCCTGGAAATGGCGATGGATCGTGCTGTCGTCGCCGTATTCCTTGGGGATTCGATTCCACTGACAGCCGGTGCGCAGCTTGTAGACAACCCCGTCCAACACCGGGCGAAGCGGCACGCGCTTGCGGTCTTGCCGATGTCGAGGATACTCGCGGTTCAGAATCTCCTCGATGATCTCCCACACGTCGTCGGGAACCGCCCAGATCGTCGGTTCCGGCTTGGGTTCCGGCTTGGCATCGTCGGTCGTTTGCACGCGATAGACGCCTGAATCGACGAACTCACAGGAGACTATCGGATAACTGCATTCGTCGATTGAGATAGACTCTTATTGTCGAGAGCGGGCGACGCAGCCCCTATACGGGATGCAATTCAGTACGTGGTGGAACGCAATCCCATACTTAATCGAAAGTTTGATAGGTTTGCACAGCTTGGAACTCGATACGATCTATATGACGACGCGCATATGCGGATGGCTCCCGGAAATCTACGTAACATATAATGGTGTACGAATGCATTGGACTGAACTCCGGATGTTGATGTCGTGGATGCCAAATTAGGGATAAGTTCCATTTGGGGACGGCTCCGCTCGCGCAAGGGTGATCGCGTCGCGACAGAGCGGCAATCCGCGTTGTTCGTCGCCGCGATGACCGTCGACGATGAAGCGGGTGGAGGCGCTCCCGAACGGAGGTCGGGCCCGCCGACGCTCTATCCCGAGCTCCTCACCCACGAGGTCATGGCGGCGCTCCCGACGCCACAGTTCGGCGGAGGCATGCCTCCAGCGGAAGTAGTCGTCACCGAGGAAGTGCCGGCGCTTCCCGCGCCAGCCGACCGTCCCATCACGGTGAAGCCGACGACGGCTTCCGACCAACCTGCCGATGGGGCGACGGATCGTTAGTCCCGCCATGCGCGATGTCAGCAGAGGGCAGGTTCCCGCCTGCCCTCTGTCATGAATCCCGACACCCGCCTGAATCCGCTCGCCGCGCGCCTTCATCCGAATCGTCGCCTTTTCAGGCGTCAGAGATCACGACGCTCTCCGAAACCTGTCCTTCGTCTAGAATCCAGTATTCATGCGGGGTTTCCGCGTACCAGGTCGTTGGCACGGTGTTTGATACAGGTCTCTGCGTTCGGCACAGAGGAGCTCGAACGATGGCAGCAACGCGAACCGATCTTCGGCGATCCAGGCGAGTCGCTCCGCGACGCCGGGCGGGTCTCGCCGTGGCGCTCGCCCTTGCGGCGATCCCGCTCTCGGCCGCCGCCGAACGGCTCAACATGGGTCTACCTGTTGGGTCGTCCCGGACGTCGATGTCCTTCACGACAACCGGTGGCACGGAGGACGGTGACACGTGGGTGACCTCCGAGGTCGGTGTTCAGAAGACGTTAGGGCTTGGATCCCACGGCCATCTCGCATACGGCGTACGGGCGGTTGGGACGCTTGTCCCTCCGGACGATCCCGACTGGGATTTCACTCGTGTGGGGCTGCACATCCGCTATGAACGGCGATGGCTTGGTATAAGACTCGGCGGCAACCATCTTCGCTTCGAGGATGGAGAGACCATACTGATTCCGGCGGCCTCCGTGCGCATCGGTCCTTACGACGGCGGCTTCGTCGGTATGAGCGTACTGGACCCTTTGCCCGGAGAGCCCTTCACGATCATCCGATTCGATGTCGGCTATGGGTTCTGGGGCGGAAAAGCCAGCGTCGGAATCGGCGGTGGAGTTGCTCTTAGCCACCTTCGGGCGTCTTTCCCGATCGGCGATCGTTGGGATATCGGCGGACATATCTACGAGGCTGAGGGCATAAGCCTCGTCGGCTTGACGGTAGACCATCACTTCGGCAAGGACGTGCCCGACAGCAACCCGTGATGTACGGTAGATCGGATAGGGAGATACACGATGACCGAGATCGGCACGATGAACATCGCGTTCGGGTGGGCGTGGATGAGCTTCGGGTTCATCACGGGCATGGTCATGGGGCTGCGGGTCGAGCAATTCGGGTTCCATCGCGCGCCGGAGGGTCCCACGTGGCTCGGCGGCTACGACTCGGTGCAGCGCCGCCTGCTCCGGCTCGCCCACGTCGCGTTCATCATGCTGCCGGTTCTGAACATCCTCTACGGTCAGCACATCGACGACGCGGCGCTGCCCGACGGATGGAAGCTCGTCGGGTCGTCCGCGATGATCTTCGGCGCAGTCGGGATTCCCCTGCTGTGCCTGCTCGCCGTGTGGAAGCATCGAGCGAAGTGGTTTCTGGGGGTTCCGGCGACGGCGGTTCTGGTCGGGAACCTGATCCTCGCCGCCGGGCTGATACTGAGATAGGAGGCGCACGATGTCCTGGGCACTCGAGGCTGACATTCGGAACGCGATCGCGGAGCAGGAGTGTGTGGAACCGGAGTCGATCGACGTCCACGAGAACCTGTGCGCCCAACTGGGAATGGACTCGCTCAGCGAGTTGGCGATGGTCGCCATGATCGAGAACCGTTTCGACGTGACGATCCCAGACGCCCGGCTGGAAGACCTGAAGTCCGTGGAAGGCATCGCCGACGTCCTCGAAAGCCTCGGCGTCGTGCCGACCGGCTGGGACATGCGGATCGAGGAGCTCGCGTCATGAGAGTCGCCTTCGTCTCGATGAGCGGCGTTCGCATCTACTCGCCGGAGCTCGTCGCGCTCGGAGTGACGCTTCCGGGGTTCGTCCAGCGCGGCGAGGTCATCGCGTCGCTGCCCAGTCTGGCGGGCATCACGCTCGCGGCGCTGACGCCCTCGGACGTCGAGTTCCACTACTTCGAGGTGGACGACATCGCCCGGCATGACATCCTCGCCGACTACGATCTGGTCGCCTTCTCGACCTTCACGGCGATGGCGTACGAGTGCTACGCATTGGCGGATCGCTACCGGGCTCAGGGAACGCCAGTCGTCATCGGCGGTCTCCACGCGACGCTGGTTCCCGAAGAAGCCGCCCTCCACGCGGACGCCGTGTGCGTCGGCGAGGGCGAATCGCAGTGGGGCAGCATCCTCGAAGATGCTCGACGCGGAACCCTCCGGCGGTTCTACCGCGAAGATCTGCCGGGAACCTACGACCTGTCGCAGACGCCACCGCCCCGCTACGACCTGCTCGACACGGAGCGCTACAACCGGCTGACCGTCCAAACGAGCCGAGGATGCCCTCGCGATTGCGAGTTCTGCGCGGCGTCCAAGGTGTTCGGCAGGTACCGCGTCAAACCCGTCGAGCAGGTGATGCGGGAGATCGACGCGATCCAGTCGGTCTGGGACCTCCCGTTCATCGAGCTCGCCGACGACAACACCTTCGTCAACCGCGACTGGGCGAAGCGGTTCCTCCACGAGATGGGCAAACGGGACATCCACTGGTTCACCGAGACGGACGTCTCGGTCGCCGACGACCCGGAGCTGCTCGATTTGCTCGCCGAGAGCGGCTGTCAGCAGGTTCTCATCGGTTTGGAGAGCGTTTCGCCGGGCAGCTTCGTGAACCTCGACCGAGGCGACTGGAAGCGCAGGCGTCTGGACGGCTATCGCCGCGCCATCGACGCGATCCAGTCGCGGGGCGTCACCGTGAACGGGTGCTTCATCGTCGGACTCGACGGCGACACGCCCGACACGTTCGAGCGCATCCGCGATTTCGTCCTCGACTCGAACCTGCTGGAGTGCCAGATCACCGTGCTGACGCCCTTCCCGGGCACACGGCTCTACCGGCGGCTCCAGGCGGAGGGTCGGCTGCTCGCGGAGTCCTACTGGGATCGATGCACGCTGTTCGACATAACATTTGCGCCAAAACAGATGAGTGTGCGAGACTTGGAGGAGGGGCTTCACTTCCTGTTCCGTGAGCTCTACAGCGAGCCCGTCACACTTCGGCGGAAACGACACTACATCGACATCCAGAAACGCCTCACAGCTCGCGCCTCGTGACGCTCGCCCGTCGGAGGAGGGAGGCGGACATGTCAGCCCTATCGGTCGCACATCGAGATCGGGCTTTAGACGCGCTGGACAGCCATCCGTACGATGCCCTCATCGTCGGCGGAGGTATCACGGGCGCGGCCGTAGCGCGCCTCGCCGCCCAAAGCGGGCTCCGAGTCGCCCTGTGCGAGCGCGGTGACTTCGCCAGCGGCACGAGCAGCCGTTCCTCGCGCCTCATCCACGGCGGGTTCCGCTATCTCCAGCAGGGGCAGGTGGGCATGGTGCGCCGCTGCCTCGCCGAGCGCGAACGGATCGCCGCCGAGTCGGGCGGCATCGTGCGCCGCGTTCCCTTCCTCATGCCTCTCTATCGGACATCGCCGCATCCGGCATGGGCGCTCAAGGCGGGCATCCGGCTCTATCGAGCCCTCTGCGTCGGAACGCCGGGAGCCTCCGGGCGCTGCCTGAAACGATCCGAAACGCTCGCCGCCGAGCCCGGAATCGCCGACGAGGGCTTGGTCGGCGGCGTTCTCTACCACGAGTGCTTGACCCACGACGCCCGCCTGACGCTGGAGGCAGTCCTCGACGCGGCAGACGCCGGAGCCCACGTCCTCAACTACGCGGTCATCGAGGGTTACGCCAAGCGGGACGGTCGGATCGTCGGAGCCGTCGTCCGAGACGGGCTTTCGTCCCGCGAAGCCGACGTCCGCGCGTCAATCGTCGTCGACGCGACGGGTCCCTGGGCGCGCCGTACCGACGACGCGGTGCAGCTCAGCAAGGGCGTCCACATCGTCATGTCGAGACGCCGCCTGCCGTTGAACCACACGGTCGTCTTCTTCTCGCCGGAGGACCGGCGCGGGCTGTTCGCGATCCCGCAAGAGAACTTTGTGCTCGTCGGGACGACCGACACGCCTTACAGCGGCAGTCCGGGAGACGCCTCTCCCGACGCCGAGGACATCGCCTACCTGCTGTCCGGGCTGGCGGCGGCGTTCCCCAACGCGAGCCTGACAGAAAGCGACGTCGCCGACTCGTGGGCGGGCGTACGGGCGATGGCGGACGGGCGCGAAGGTCCCACGTCAGCAATGAGCCGCGACTACCGGATCGAGTGCCCGGAACCGGGCTTGCTCGCCATACGCGGTGGCAAGATGACCCTCCATCGGCGCATCGCGGAAGATGCCGTGAGCGCCATCATCTCTCGCCTGGGGATGAACTCGGCGCTGGAGCCCTCTCCTCGCGCGCAATCCGTCGATGGAGTGCTGCCGACTCGGTTGGCACGCGCAGGGGTTTCGGCGGCGCTGTCGCAGAAGGTCGTCGAACGGTACGGACGGCGGGCGAGCCGGTTCCTACACCTTCTGGCGGAGAATCCCGGTTGGGCGGAGCCCATCCTGCCGAGTCTGCCGTACATCTGGGCGGAGGTCCCCTACGCGATTCGCTACGAGATGGCGGTCTACGCCGAGGACTTTCTGCGCCGTCGCACGGACCTGGCGGTTCAGGCACGCGCCGAGAACCTGAAGGTTCCCATCGACTTCTACTCGCTGTGGGATCGGGAGAGCCACCGCGAGGTCTGCGGTCCCTGAACGCCTGCTGCTTGGACTGCCTGACGAGGAGAACGCGCCGATGAACGCTCCGGAGCTCCGCTTCGACGCGGCGATCAACCCCTACGGACCTTCGCCGCGCGTCGTCGAGGCGATGGTCGCCTTCGCTCGGTCGCGGGAGTACCGGTTCTACGGCGACGACCTGTACGCCGAACCGCTCCGCGAGCGCATCGGCGCCCATCTAGGCGTGCCGCCTGCATCGGTGCTCGTCTACAACGGCGCGGGAGAGGCGCTTGTCTGGCAGTTCCTGGTGCACCTGCTTCTGCCGAAGGGTTGGCTGCTGGTTCCCTACCCGTCCTACGAGCGGTTCGTCGCGCTGGGGAAGCGATGCGCCGCCGAGGTGATCGACGTGCCGCTGACGCCGGACGACTACGCCCTGGACGTCGACCGGATGCTCGCCGCCGCCGTGGAACGCAGCGCCGCTGCCGTCCTGGTCAGCAACCCGAACAATCCGACCGGCAACCGACTGCTCGACGCCGACACGCTGACGCGGCTTCTCGACGCTCTGCCGACGTGCCTGTGGTTCGTCGACGAAGCCTACGCGGACTACGGCGGACAGACCTTCGCCGGGCTGTCGGCGCGTCACCCGAACCTGATCGTCCTGCGGACCTTCTCGAAGGCGTACGGGCTGGCGGGGATGCGGGTTGGCTACTGCGTCTCGCATCCGGAGATGGCGAAGCGCGTCGCGGCGTTCCAGATACCATGGGCGGTCGATTCGATGGCGCTGGTCGCCGCCGAAGCCGCGCTGGAGGATCAGGAGTATCTTCGCGAGGTCGTCGCGCGCGTCCGGAGAGACTGCGACGCGTTCGGGTCCGCGCTGCGGGGAGTCCCCTATCTGCGGGTCTATCCGACGGACGCGAACTTCTTCCTGCTGCGGCTCGACGGCGTGGAACCGGCGGCGGTTCAGCGGGCGCTCGACGACGCGGGCATCAAGGTCCGACAGCGTCCCGACATGCCGAACCATCTGCGCGTGACGTGCATGCTGCCCCAGGACAACGCGAGGTTGGTCGAAGTCCTGCGGGCGTCTGATGCCGGCTCATTGGGTGTTTCGGAATCGGCATGGAAGAGATAGCGCCGCACTCGATCCTTGGTTCGGTCCAAGTGGCATCGCGCGGATCGCGCCTGGCTGCCGCTGTTCTGGATGTCCTTCTCTATCCCACTATCCCGGTGGCGGTGTGGTATATCGCACGGCTCGCCCCGTTTGGTTTGGGATTCGGTAATACGACTGCGCTCTTTCTGTATGTGGTTGCTGGAGTGACGTATGGAATCACCGTCGCCATCGTGAATTGGATTCTCATATGGAGGAGAAGTCAGACGCTTGGCAAACACTGGTTGAATATTCAGGTCGTCCATGCTGTCACCGGCAAGAGAGCCAGCTTTCGGCGATACGTTATCAGTCGCGGGTTTTTTGCCGGCGGATTCGTGTCCCTAATCCTGACGGACGTGGATTCCGCAGTGTCCAGCGGGACTCAGGTAACGTACGTACTGATTGATGCGCTATTCATATTCCGCGAAGATTACCGAACCCTTCATGACCTTATCGGTGGCACTCGGGTAGCCACGCTGCCACAAAGGAGTTGGCGAAGGCAATTCATCGACCTCACGCGCATTGAATAGCATCGTCGTGGCTCTCGGCTGATCTGTTGCGGTCAGGAATTTCGCTCCGGACTCGAAAACGTGCCAGATTGACATGTTCCAGCGAGAAGGGCTCTCGCAGAACCCGCATGGACGCTACAATGTCCGGTTGACCGGTACTTCCGATAACGTGCAAAGCGAAAGTCCTGGCTGAATAACGTAGGGCGCGGAATGAAACGCGGACTCACCGGGCGGTATGAGGTTTCCCACGCTGGCGGCGAAGCGGTGCTGATGTTCGTCCCGTATCCGCTGCCGTCGAGCCCGCCGGTGACGCTCTTCGGCTCTCTGCCCCGTCACTCCCGCCTGTAACCTGTCATTCCCGCGCAGCCCCGTGTGCACGGGGCCAGGAGCGGGAATCCATCTGGGCTCCCGCTCCCATACTTGTCCGCGCGTGGATTCGCAGGAGCGAAGAATTGCGCCTATCTCCTCGCGTCATGGGACGCATGGCTGCGGTACCAGCAGGACGTCAAGCGGACTGCGGGATCACCGATCTGCTGCCGCGCTCCGCTCGGTTCCGCCGTTGGCTCATCGCGATGGAGAGGAGCACCAGAACCACCGAGTTCAGGAACAGCAGGCTCGAAATCGCGTTCACCTCCGGCGGGACGCCGAACCGCACCGTCGAGAAGATCTTCAGCGAGAGGGTCGTAGCTCCAGGACCCGCCGTGAAGTAGGTGACCACGAAGTCGTCGATCGAGTTCGTGAACGCCAGCAGGGCTCCGCTCAGGACGGCGGGAGCCATCAGCGGGAACTGGACGCGCCAGAACGCCTGCCAGCGGTTCGCCCCCAAGTCGAGCGCGGCTTCCTCCAGACGCGGATCGAGCAGACGCAGACGCGCCCGGACGACGACCGCCACAAACGAGATGTTGAACGCGACGTGCGCGATGACCACCGTCGTCTTACCCAGCGGCAGCCCCGCCCAGTAGTAGAAGATCGCCAGCGAGATGCCCATCAGCAGGTCGGGGATGATGATCGGCAGATAGAGAACGCCGAGGATCAGCCGCTTGTGGCGCAGACGGGCGCGTTCCAGCGCGAACGCCGTCATCGTCCCCATCGCCGTCGATAGCGCTGTCGAGACGAGCGCGATGGTGAGGCTGTTCCAGCCGGTGCGCCACCACTCGCGGTCGCCCAGCAACCGCCCGTACCAGCGCAGCGTGAACCCTTCCCACCGCGCCGTGAACTGCGAGTCATTGAACGAGAAGAGCACCAGCACGAGGATCGGCGCGTAGAGGAACGCATAGACCGCCGCCATCCAGAAGCCCATCCACGGAACGCGCGGCGCGCGGCGTGCCATCAGTCGGTGTCCTCGGCGTCGGGCTCGGCGAAGGGCTCGTTGGCGTCTTCGGGGAACATCCCGACGGCGATGAGGAACCCTCGAGCGCGCTCGGTCAGCGGATAGCGGTTGACGACCTCCCAGAACGCGGGCGAGTGGTCGGGATGGATCAAGTGGGCGAGCTCATGGACCAGCACGTAGTCGAGAACCCAACGCGGATAGCGCTTGAGCCGATCCGAGATGCGGATCGTGCCGTCCTCGTGGCAGCAGCTACCGTACCGCCGGTTCTGGTTCGTCACGTACCGGATCGAGCGCCAGGAGAGCTTCCCGCCGAAGTAGCGGCGGTTCAGCGTCTGGGCGCGTTCCGCCAGGTCGGCGTCGCTGGGAACCGAACGCCTCGCCTTGCGCCGTTCGAGCCGACGGCGAAGCTGGTCGATGACTGGCTGGAGCTCCGCGTCGCTCATGCCCTTCGGCGCGAGCACTTCGAGGACGTCGCCGTCGTACCGGGCGCTGATCGTCTTTTTCCGGCGCGCGCTGCGGATGACTCGGATCCCGTCCACCAGGGGCAGACCCTAAGCGCCGAGGCGCGCATGAAGCGTGCGGATGTTCGCGTCGGGGTCGATGACGGGCGTGATCTTCCCGGTGCGCGACGTGAGAACCGTCGTGACTCCGGGCCCGTGACCCGCGACGTAGCTGTCGCCGTGGACGATGACGCCGACGGAGACGGCTCCCGTGTAGTAGATGCGCCCATAGGTGTGGTCGGCGTCCTGGATGGCGACGAAATCGCCGAGGCGCAGGTCTTCGAGACCGCACTCGCGGACGACATCGGGACTGAACATCTGAATGTCGTAGTCGCCCCGGATCGTCGTGTTCGCGCCCAAGCCGGAGCCCATCACCTTCGCGGGAACCACGTGCGTCACAGGCACACGCAACGAGTCGCCGTTCGGCTCGATGCCCCAGACGTCCAGCAAGCGCGGGTCGAGGCTCCGCGCGGCGACCTCCGGGAAGTCGAGCAGTTCGAGTCCCGTGCCGATCGCCTTGATGAGCAGACGATCTCCCGGCAGCAGCGATTCGAGCGCCTCATCGGGGAACTCGACGAGCACGTGCTCGATCCCGCCGTGTTTGCCCGTCACATAGCCGACGCTGCCCTTCGCGTCGCCGCCGACGACCTTCACCGGGTTCCCGATGCAGGCGTAGGTGTTGTACGCGCCGTTCTCGTCGTCCTTGCCCGACCGGCTGGAGACGCCCGGTTCCAGGTGATCGCCCATCCATCCGGTCGCCAGGTCGCCGACGCGGACGTTGTAGAGGATACCGCCGGTTCCCGGGACAATGTGAGGCGTTCCGTCCTGGGCGACGCGGTAGGGGGAGGCTCCGACCCTCGGATGGGACACTTCGCCGACGACGGAGAGACACGCGAGCTTGTCGAGATTCGTCCGCAGACGCATGGGGGCTCCTTACGCTGCCAGTCGGAGGGAGGTCGCGGCGCAGTTTAGCCCCCAGCGCG
>VGLH01000141.1 GCA_016866785.1 Candidatus Poribacteria bacterium | reverse complement strand
GAATCGGGCGTGCTGCGCGGTCCGACGATGCTGGGCGCGGCGCTCACGAACCGGCCGTTCCTCAAGCAGATGCGCGAAGCGACGATCAACCTGAGCGAACCGGACGCATTCGCCGAGGAGGAAGAGACGGAAATCGCCCTGACGGATCAGGAGCGCGCGTTCCTGTCGGAGACGGTGCGGCAGCGGGAGGAGAACGCGCGGCTTCGGGCGGCGCTGGCGCGTCAGCGGGCGGAGTCGCGACTGGCGGAGGCAAAGCGCGAAGGGCGCGTCACGCCAGCGATGGAGGGCTGGCTTCGGGAGCTCGCCGAGTTGGACGACGAACGGTTCGAGCGCGTCGTGCGGACGCTGCCGGTCCAAGTGGTGTTTGACGAGATGGGTTCGGCGGGCGAGGGGGAGGTGTCGGACCCATGCGCTGCGCTGGACGAGGCGGTGAGCCGCCGTTTGCTCGCGTTGCGAGGAGAAGACCCGTCGCGGGAGGTGTCTTACGGGGAGGCGTTGGGGGTCGTGCAGCGGGAACAGCCGGAGCTCGTGACGGCGTATCGCCGGGCGGCGCGCAGCGAATGATGGCGAGGCGGAGGCGGGCGGGGTCGGTTCGGGATCAAGGAGGACGGGATGGCAACGCAGCAGTTGGTGGCGGGCAACGGGGTGAGCTTCGTGGCGGAGAACGACCTGTCGGCGAAGCAGTACCACTACGTCGAGCTGTCGGCGACGCGCGGGCTGGTGGACGCGCCGGACAACGCGGCGGACGTGCCGATCGGGGTTCTGCAGAACGATCCTTCGGCGGGCGAGGCGGCGGAGGTCATCACGCTGGCGGGGGCGATCGCGAAGGTCGTGTCGGATGGCTCTGGCGCGGCGATCGCCATCGGCGACACGGTCGGGACGAACAACGCCGGGAAGGCGGTCAAGAAGTCGGTGTCGGGCGACTGGTACAACGGCATCGCGCTGGACGCGTCGAGCGCCGACGGGAAGGTGATCGAGGTTTTGCTGACGGGTCCGCAGCAGCGAGCGTAAGCAGCGGCGGTCGGGTCAGGGACCCGCCGCTACCCGACCCCGCGCGGTGAGAGATCGGACGAGGAGTTTCTACATGGCTTTGCCGACGGTGAAGGACGTGCATCAGGACAGCGTGCTGTCCAACCTCTCGGTTCAGTACCGCAACGGCGACCTGATCGGTTCGCGGGCGATCCCGAAGGTTCTCGTGCGGAAGGCGTCGGACAAGTTCTACGAGTTCACGCAGGGCGACTGGTTCCGCAACGACGCGGGCGCGCGGGCTTCGACGACGACGGGGCCCGTCGGGGGCTACCGACTCTCGACGCAGAACTACAACACGACCCAGTACTCGATGGCGACCTACGTCGCCGACGAGGAGCGCGACAACGCCGACGAGGGGCTCGATCTGGACCGCCAGGCGGTGGAGTACTGCACGGACAAGGTTCTCATGAAGTTCGAGAAGGAGGCGGCGACGCTCCTCTTCTCGGCGGGGAGTTACGCGTCGGGTCACACGGTCACGCTGACGGGGACCGACCAGTGGAGCGACGGCGGTTCCAGCCCCATCGAGGACATCCGCGCGGGCGCCAACGTCATCGCCGGGAAGATCGGGCGGCATCCGAACACGCTCGTTCTGGGCGACGAGGTCTACTCGAAGCTGCAGGACCACGCCTCGGTTCTCGACCGGATCAAGTACACGCAGAAGGGGATCGTGACGCCCGACCTGCTGGCGGGTCTGTTCGACGTGGAGCGCGTGCTGGTGGGCAGAGGCATCGAGAACACGGCGGCAGAAGGCGTGACGCCCTCCTACGCGCGGTTGTGGGGCAAGCACGCGGCGTTGCTCTACGTGCCGGAGCAGGCGGGTCTGCGGACGCTGTCGTTCGCGTACTGGTTCGTCTGGCGGGGCTACGACTTCGCGACGGAGCGGTGGCGCAAGTCGGACGGCGGGAACGCGGACGGCTTCCGCGTGCGGGCGCAGTGGGATGCGAAGGTGGTGTCGGACACGGCGGGGTACCTCATCGTGAACGCGGTGGCGTAGGGCTCAGCGGGCGGAGGAGGCGGATACATGGCGCGGACGAACACCGCGAACCACGGATTCAGCCGCGCGACGGATTCGAGCGTCGATGCGTTCGACTTCACGCTCGATCACGGGGCGCTGCTGGATCGGCTCGATGCGGCTCTGCACGGGATCGCGTCGTTCGCGGCGGGCGGGAACTTGGTGAACGGCGCGGCGGGGAACGCGGGGAAGCTGCTCTCGGCGGCTGGTGATGCGACGCGGGGTCGGCTCATCGGGGCGTCGGCGGGACAGGACGCCGCGCTCATCTACCAGGACAACTCGGGCGGAACCGGCGCGGACAGATACGCTGCGGGCTACGACGACAGCGCGAACACCTTCGCCGTGAGCTACGTCGGCGGCGGCGCGTCGCTGGGCGACAACGGCTTGGGCGTGGACGCCAGCGGCAGGCCCTTCGGGGTGGGCATGTTGTGGCGGCAAGTCAACGGGAACCACATGGATTGGGTCTCGGCGAAGGAGGGGTCGAGCCTCAACACGCTCCATCGCTACAGCCGTCCTAACTTCACGTTCCCGTACGCGGCTCCGGCGACCTTCCTGAAGCTGAACTTCGGAAGCGTTGCGGGGAACTACGATGTGTTCTGCGCGAGAATCTGGTTCGCGTTCCGAGGCGGGAACAGCGGGAACGGATACCGATGCGGCTCGCGGCAGGTGGTGTTCTACCTGCACGCCGGAGTCATGGGCGCGGGAACCGTCGAAACGGTGGGAACCGACTCGACGCTTTCATCGCCATCGACCCCGGCGTTCTCGACGAGCGTGACTCAAGACCCGGACACGATCGCGTTCCAGGTGCAGTTGGGCGGGAGCGAGACGGGTGTTGGGCACATCGTCGTCGAGTTGATGCTGGCGCAATGGGCGGACACCGTGACGTTCAGCGCGTCGTAAGAGGCTCCCCTAACCGGAGAATGGAGCAGGCGCGATGCCGGAGACGAAATCGGTTCTCAAGGCGCGTCGGAGGCAGCGGCTGGACGGCTGGCTCTCTGCCAACGGCTTGCGGCTGGACGAGTACCCCTTCTGGACGACGGCGCAGCGGGACGCCGAGGGCGCGGAGTTCGCCCGGCTCGACGACCTCTACGAGGTCGAGAAGGACGCGCTGGCGTCGGAGCTGCTTGCGATGAGCGATGCCGCACGGGAGGCGTTCTTCGAGCAGGTCGGTTGGGTCCCGCAGGGCGCGACGGCGCAGGAGCAGGTCGATGACTACCTCGCCCGCGCTTGACCTGCTGACGATCCTGCTGACGCCGCTCCAGTGCGCGGCGCTGCTGGAGATCGTCGAGCGGGCGGACGTGAAGGGGTCGGACGCCCCGCTCGTGACGGGCATCCTGCGGGCGCTTGCGCAGGCGCTGGATGAGGAGTCCGCGTGATGGCTTACAGCACGGTCGAGGATGTGCAGCGGCTCTTCGCGAACATCGCGTTCGACGCGACGACTCCCGTGACGGACGCCGACATCACGGGGCTTCACATCCCGCTGGCGGACGCGACGATCGACGGGCGGCTTCGGGGCTTCTACGACCTGCCGCTCGCGGGCGCGGGGGACTTGGAGCTCCTGCGGCTGGTCAGCATGAACCTGGCGGCGGGCTCCGTCGCGGAGGTTCTCTACGAGACGACGAGCCAGCCGAACGTCCAGTCGGGCGCGCGGCGGCATCGGGAGTTGGGAGAGCTTCTGCTGGACGGGATCGCCGACGGGAGCCTTTCGCTGGAGGCGGAGCGCAAGGCGGTCGCCGACGCGGGCGTGTCGTCGGCTCCTCGGATGACGATGGATCGGGAGTTCTGACGGTCAGGGGGCGTCGCGATGGCGTATGTCGTCGTCACAGAGGATGAGGCAGCAGCCGAAGAGCATCTTCTCGAAGGGCTGAACCGCCTCAAGGGGGTTCTCGACGCGAACGCCGCCGTCCTGAAGTCGGGGGATCGGGCGGTTGCGCCGTCGTCGATCCAGTTGGGGGCTCAGGCGTCGGTGGCGCAGTTCCCGGCGATTCAGATCGAGGGGACGCTCGCGGACGAATCGCCGTGGACGCTGAGCGCGGAGAACCGGCTGCGGCTGACTTACCGGGTCGTGGGCTACGACGTGGCGCTGGGGGATTCGGAGCGGCTCGCGCAGAACCTGATGCAGTTGACGGATCGGATCGCGACGGTGATGCGGTTCAACCCGACGCTGGATGGGTTTTGCCACGACGCGCGCGTGGCGCGGGTCGTACTGGGGCGTCTGCGCGGGGGTCCGAGGACGACGAACCCGGTCTTCGCGCCGCATCCGATCCTGGCGGCTCAGATGGATGTCGTCATTGAGAAGGGCATCGCGCGTCCATAGGGCTTGTCCGTCGCTCCGGCGTAGGCGGGAGCCTCGTGGTCTGTCAGTGTGATGAACGGGGCAACCAACCCCCACCCTAACCCGCCCCCATTCGAGGGGGCGGGGATGGAGCCTCCTCCCTCCACGAAGTGTGGGGGAGGACTGAGGTGGGGGGGCGAAGGAACCAGAAGCTCGCCAGCGCGGTATGGGGCGGAGCGGACGGCAGAGGATCGAACATGCCGACATACACGGGCAAGGATGGGAAGGTGCGGCTGGCGCGCGCGCCGGACACGGGCGACGGTCCCGCCGGGAAGGACGACCTGGGGCAGGTGATCCGCTGGCGGCTCGACGTGTCCCAGGAGGTCGCCGACGGGACGACCTTCAGCGACGAGTACCGCGCGCTGGAGGCGGGACTGAAGACGTGGGACGCGGAGATCGAGCTCCTCTGGGACGCCGAGAGCGCGTCTGTCCGGCAGTCGGAGCTCTGGGAATGCCTTCTCGCGGACAGTTTCCCGGGTTCCCTGGCGGAGGACGGGCGGATCGAACTGACGCTGTTCGTCGAGGGCGAGGAGCCGGGCGGCAAGCGGGCGTATGTCGGGACGGGGGTCGTTCGGAGCGCGCGGGTTCTGACATCGCGCGAAGGCATCGTCCGTTGGTGGGCGCGGTTGGCGGGAACGGGTCCGTTGCTCTATCGGAGCGGCTTCTTCGACGCGGGAACCTTCGGCGCGTGGGAAGGCTACACGTTCGACGGCTTGGAGGCGCACACGTTCCAGAGCCTGGAAACACTACCTGAGGTGACATGATGCCGACGTATGCGGGCAAGAACGGTAAGGTGTCGCTGCTGGCTCCCAGCGGGAACCTGGAGGCTCCCAGCGCGCCGGATGTGGCGAATACGGTGGGGAACCTGACGGACTGGCGGCTCCACATCGAGCAGGAGCTGCTCGACACGACGGGCTTCGGCGACCAGTTCCGCAAGTACACCTTCGGACTGCGGGGATGGAGCGCGTCCGTCGAAGCCGTCTGGGACGCCGACACGGCGGCGAACAACCAAGACGAGTTGTGGGAAACGATCATGGCTCCCGACTTCTCCGGCACGTTGCCGACGAACAACCAGGTTCAGGTGAACCTCTACGTCGAGGGCGCGACGCCAGGGGCGCGGAAGGTCTACTACGGCGCGGCGTTCGTCGAGGGCGTCGAGGTCCACGTGCCGGTGGACAATCGGGTGACGGCGTCATTCCGCTTGCGAGGGAACGGGACCCTCAAGTTCACGGGAACCGGAGCGTAGAGGGAACCCGGAGGGGCGGCAGTGCCATGGCGAAGTTCATGGGCAGGCTGGGAGCGATCTACGCGCCGAATGGGCGAACCGACTACGCTGGGGTTCCGCTCGTCCAGGTGGGGGCGTCGGCGGAGCACGTCGTCGCGGACCTCTCGACGCGGATTGCGCGGGCGTTCGTCGAGGAGGCGGTTCCCGCCGACTTCTCGCTGTCCAGCGGGAGCGTGGCGGCGATCACGAAGCCGGTGGGTTCGGTGATGATCTCCGGCGGGACGCCGCCCTACACGCTGTCGAGCGCGGGGAACGTCGTCGCGACGCTCGCGCCGGTCGGCGGGTTCCTCGACTGGACGCTGGAGGTCGAGGAGTCCATCGCGGACGTGACAACGCTCGGCTCGGAGTATCGGGAGCGCCGCCGTCTCGTGGCGGGCTGGGAGGCGGTCGCGGAGCGCTTCTGGATCGACGAGAGCTTCTCGCTGGATGTGGGGGCGTCGATGGTGGCTATCGGGGAGCGATGCGTCGTCTCGTTCTTCGTGAACACGGACGCGACCCGGGCGTATCGGTACGTCGGGTTCGCGTCGGTGGAGGGGCTGGACGTGATGTCGCCGGCGCGGGGCATCGTGCGGGAGATGATCCGGTTCCGCGGGAACGACGCGCTCCATTTCCGCCGCGCGGCGGATTGATTGCACGTGAACGCAGGTGATGTAGGGGCGGGTCTGAGACCCGCCCCTACGGCAGTCAGAAAGCTGAGGGCGGGGCATGAACGACCTGATGCGCGAGATGGCGAACGCGCCAAAGGGAACCGTCACGCTGGGCGGACGCGAGTTCCCGTTGGTCGAGCTCAACTGGAACGACTACTGCGCCATCGAGGACGCCTTCGGGCGCGACCCGTCCGAGTGGCGGGGAATGCGGGCGTCGCGGTTCATCCTGTGGCTGGCGCTGCGGAAGTCGGACCCGACGCTCACCGTCGAGGCGGTGGGCGAGCTCGTCGCCGGGACGTACTTCGACCGGGCGGCGAACGCGCTCGACGCGGTCATGGGAGTCGACGGAGCCGACGCAAAAAACGGGTGAGCGCGGCGTCGCGGGACACGACCCACTGGGGATACCTGTTCGCGGCGTTCGCGCACTTCTACGGATGGGACTGGCGGAAGGTCATGGAGATGACGCCTCGGCAGACGCGCCACTACCTCGCGATGATCCGCTACGTGAGCGCGGACAGCCCGGACGCCGGAATCGTGCCGCCGCTGCCGTCGGCGTACCTCGACGCGGGCGATCTGCGGCGCGAGGTGTCGCAGGTCGGCGTTCCGCTGCCGGACACACTGGAGCCGCAACATGTTGGGTGAACTGATCGCGACGGTGCTGCGAGTGGCGGAACGCTTCGCTCGTCGAGCACTCCCGGCGCTGGTTCTCGCGGAGCAGGGCCCGTCGCCTTCGCGGGAGGGCATGTCGGCGCGGGAACGGGCGCGCGGCGTTCTCGTTCGCGTCGGGCGCGTTGGGAGGTCGCGGCAGTCGGGAGCCCGGCGTATGCTCGATCCCGTCGCGTCCGGCGCAGAGCTGGGACGCAAGGGCAGGCAGGAGCCTGCCGCTGCGGATATGCCACGCGCGGGCGGCGAGCCGTTCCGAGCGGCCGACGTTCACGCGTCGGCTGTTGGCGAGCGGACGGCGAGGCTCGCAGCGTCGGTTCAGCAGGTCACGGAGTGCGCGCGGGCTGCCTCGGTGCCGTCGGAGCCGCCTGGTTCAGACGTCGAAGAGCCGGGCGAGCCGGCAAGCGGGTCTGCATCGGTGGGTCGGCTCGCATCGCGCCGTCCGGGGACTCCGCTCACGGGAGGCATCGCGGGCATGGTTCTGCGGGCAGATGCGATGAGTCGGATGGCGGAGAGACGGCGGGGATTCGCGGCGCTGGCGGCGATCCCTCTGACAGGCGCGGCGTTCGGGCGGTCGGAGGGGCGTACCGGCGAGTCGCAGGGCGGACGGGGCGGCCGCGCGTTTGGGGGATCAGAATCCGGCACGACGGTTCACATCGAGCGGATCGACGTGAACGTCGAGCAGGTGGCGGACATCGCTGAGGTCGAGGGGTTCCATCGGATGCTGGGCGATGCGCTTCGGCGGGAGCGGATTCGGCTTGGCGGGTAGGTCGCTTCCCTGTGCTCGTCATTCCGCCCTTGGTCCGTCATTCCTGCGAGCCCCGCCTTCGCGGGGCCAGGAAGCGGGAATCCAGGGACTCTAGTGGTCAGTGACAGTGAATTGTCGGTTTGTCCAACCCCCACCCTAACCCTCCCCCATGCAAGGGGGAGGGGACATAGCCTCCTCCCCCCGCGAAGCGTGGGGGAGGATTGAGATAGGGGGAGGACGAAGTCTCCAAAGTAACTGACCACTAGGCTCCCGCCTTCGCGGGAGCGACGAGAGATAGGCGCGGGAGCGACGGAAGTGGGCGCGGAAGCAGAGCTTTGAAAATCGCAGGGTGGAACGGATGAGGTGGCTGGGATGAGCCTGATACTCGACGGGAACGGGTTCTCCTACACGGTTCCCGGCACGGTGGACCTGCGCGAGGTGTCGCAGCGGACGCGCCTGGGCGATGCGGTAGTCGTCGGTCGGCGGGGCGGGATCGTCCAGGCTCCGTCGTCGGTCGGCGGCTCCTTGGAGCTCGTCCTGTCGGGCTACCTGACCGAAGGAACGCCGTCGGAGCTGCGCCAGGCGTTCGCTGGCTTCGCCGAGGCGCTTCATTCCGGCGACCTGTCCGTGACGGACACGGACTTGGACCGCGTCGCACGGGCGCGGCTCAAGGGGCTCTCCTACGAGCGGGTCGGTGGCAGCAGCGGGAGCACGCTCCGGGTGGCGGCGCGGCTCGCCGTGCTCGACGGCGCGTGGTCGGACGCGGAATCGACTCACCAGTCCGGCACGATCACGCTTCTGAACGCTGCGACGGTGACGCGGAACCTCGTCTTCCACTACGCGGGCTCGGTCCCGGCGGCTCCGACGATCCGAGTGACCCTGAACGCCGGAGCGGTCTGGACGCCGGAGATCCGACGGATGGGCGGGAATCTGCTCGCGAACCCGTCGTTCGAGCGGGGGCTCTCCGTGCCGGAGAGCTGGACGGTCGACGCGGGATCGCCGCTGGTCGTGAGCGGTTCCGGTCGGCTCGGCGGACGGGCGGTCTCGGTGGGCGTGGCGGACCGGCTGCGGACGTCGGTTCCCGTGAACGGCGGCGAGACGCACACCTTCTCCGGCTACCTACGCACGGCGTCCAGCGGCACGGCGGATGTGGCGATCGCGTGGCGCGACTCCTCCGGCGCTCTGCTCGGAACGAACACGGCGGCTCCGTCGGCGACGTCGGCATGGACGCGCTTCGTCGTCGTGTGCCAGGGCGTCCCTAACGGAACGTCGGAGGCGCGAGTCCTGCTCGGAGCGGCGTCGGGCGTCGTCGAGTATGACGATGTCCAGTTGGAGCAGACGGGCTCCGCGTCGCCGTTCGGATCGGCAGAGCTCGTGTCGTTCACGCGGGATGGGGCGCTCGACTACTCGACGGGCGACCGGGGCTGTGCCATCGACATGGCGCGGGGAACCGCCCGCCGCTGGAACGCCTCGCACGTCGAGGCGGACGACCTCGCCGCGACGAACGGCCGGTTCTTCGAGCTGGAGCCGGACGATCTCGGCGTGTGTCATCTGCACTTCGCCGCGCCGACCGGCGGGACCCTCGGCGTCGAAGTCCACTACCGCGCGAGGCACGCCTGATGGGCAGGTTCTACCGCATCCACGTCTACGACGCCGGGAACGCGCAGCGGCTGACGATCCTGCGGAACGCGACGCGCATTCGGTTCACGCGGGAGATCGGCGGCATCGGCGAGATACGGTTCGACATCCCGCGCGACGACGACCAACTGCCGGAGCTGAGCGCGGGCAGGTTCGTCCGCGCCTTCGACACGCGCACGGAGACGGACGCGCTGGCGGGGATCGTCACCGGCGCGGTGGATATCGGCATCGAGGCGCGATTCACGCGGATATGGGCGTACGAGGCGCTTCTGCGGTTGGCGTTCTGCCGGATGCCGCCGGAGACGCGCCTGCGCGGCTCGCTCGCGGACAACCTGAGCCGGATCATCCGGCAGGGCGACGCGCGGCGGATCACGGCGGAAAGCACGTCTGCGACCGGCTCGCTCGGCGACGAGGTGTTGTCGTTCGACGGCGGGGGCTCCGGCAACCAGCTCGGAGCCTTCACGAACACCGAGAGCGTGAACCTGTCGCCGGCGTCCGACCCCAGCGACGACGGCGGCGCGGTCGTCCTGACCCAGAGCGGCGGCGTGTACGCCTCCAGCGGGACGTACGTCACGCCCTTCATCGACTTCGGGAGCGCG
>VGLH01000140.1 GCA_016866785.1 Candidatus Poribacteria bacterium | reverse complement strand
GATGTTCGACGTGCCGGTGCAGGCAGCCGTGGGGAGCCGGGTCATCGCGCGCGAGACGATCAAGGCGCTGCGCAAGAACGTGACGGCGAAGTGCTACGGTGGCGACATCACGCGCAAGCGCAAGCTGTTGGAGAAGCAGAAGGAAGGCAAGAGGAGAATGAAGGCGATTGGCAGTGTCGAAGTGCCCCAAGAGGCCTTCATGGCGGTGCTCTCCACGGAGTAGTCGCGGGGCAGCGGCGATCTGCATGGCGCTGGCTGCGTCCCTCGCGTTCTGCATCTACTGTGGGCACACGGCGCTTGCCGCCTCTGGCTTGAGCCCGGACGCCACTTCCGCCAAGGAGAAGGTCGGTTCGATGTCTGAGAATCGCAGCGCGGCAGGAGCCATCGCGACCGACGTCCAGTCCCGGACGGTGAGGGCAGCCATCGGCGAGTACCTCCAGATCGGCTTCGTCGCGTTCGTGATCGTGTTCGGCTTCATTCGTCCGTTCATCGCGGAACCGTACAAGATTCCGTCCGGATCGATGGAGGACACGCTCCTCGTCGGCGACCGCGTGCTCGTCATCAAGTTCCTCTACGGTGTGAAGCTGCCTGGCACATCTCGGCGGCTGTTCGCCTTCAGGAAGCCCCAACGCGGCGATGTCTTCGTCTTCAGCCCCAAGCACGATCCGCGAACGCACTTCATCAAGCGCGTCGTGGCAGTGGAAGGCGACACGGTCGAGACACGGGGTCACTCGCTGCTCGTCAACGGGAAGCCGCTGGTCGGCGAATCGTACGTGAAACACCTCGCCGGATCGCTGCCGGATTTCCCGCCGTTTCATTACCCGCTCGTGCCGTACTTCCACGAATCGCCGACCGTGACGCCGTTCACGCGGGGCTTCGGAGCCCATATCCCGGTGCACGACGTTCAGGTCGGAGACGGCGTTCCGATTGCCTTCCGCGTCGGCGATGAGCCGCAGTTCCTCGTCCGCCACGTGCGCGAGCGCCGGAAGTCGCTTCCTCCCGGAGATGCCGGCGTCAACGAGTACTTCACCGTGGACGCAGAATCGGAGATGGGCAGTCTCCTGATCCGCGTCGTCCTCTACCAGAAGGCGCTCACAGGGGAGTGGTTCCTGTCCGACCGGATCGAGCGCGAGGAGTTCGCGCGGCGGAACGGCGAAGACGCTCCCTTCACGGTTCCCCCAGGGCATTTCTTCGGCATGGGCGATAACCGCGAGAACTCCGCCGACAGCCGAGCATGGGGCCCCGTGCCGTTCGACGTCGTGAAGGGCAAGGCGATTCTCGTCTACTGGTCCTCGAATGGCGACCCCGGAGTGCCCTTCCTCAAGCGGTTCCGCTGGAGCCGTATCGGGCGGTTCATTCGAGCCCAATACGGCGACGGCTCGTGGTAGCCGCACGATGTTCGGCATCTACATCCACATCCCCTTCTGCATCCAGAAGTGCGCCTACTGCGACTTCGTGACCGCCCCGTTCCACGAGCCGAAGGTTCCCGCCTTCCTCGACGCCCTGCACCGCGAGATCGAGCTGAGAGCCGGCAGCGCGCCCGAAGCCGCCACGTCGGTCTTCTTCGGCGGCGGAACACCATCGCTCCTGCGCAGCGACCAGATGCGCGAGCTCATGTCGCGCCTGCGGCAGTCGTTCGCGATTGCCACCGACGCCGAGATCACCGTCGAGGCGAATCCGGGCACGCTCGAACCCCACAAGCTCGAAAGCTATCGCCGCGCGGGAATCAACCGCCTGTCGATTGGGGCCCAGACCTTCGACGATGGGGAGCTCAGCGCTCTGGGGCGTGAACACACCGCAGCCGACACCATCGACACGGTCCGACTCGCCCGTGAAGCGGGCTTCGACAACATCAGCCTCGATCTCATCTTCGGCGTGCCGAGCCAGACGCTTTCGGGGTGGCGGGACACGCTGGACGCCGCGCTCCGTCTGGAGTCAGAGCACATGTCCGTCTACGGTCTCACCGTGGAACCCAGGACCGTCTACGCGCACCGACTGCGAAACGGTGCGCTGGTCCTGCCGGACGATGATGCACAGGCTGCCATGTACGAGATGGGAATCGGCGTCCTCGAAGCCGCCGGGCTCCTGCAATACGAGATCAGCAACTTCGCGCAGCCGGGACGCTCGTCGCGGCACAACCGGCTCTATTGGGACAACGACCCGCACATTGGGCTGGGACCCGGGGCGTGGAGCTACGTGGATGGCGTCCGATCCGGGAACCTGCGCAGCGTTTCAGGCTACGTCAAGCGCGTGTCTGCCGGTGAATCGCCGGTGACGGAGTCCGAGCGACTCGAAGGGCTCGCGCATCGCGCTGAGACACTGACCCAGGCTCTGCGGCAGCGCGAAGGGATCACACGCCAGCGGTACTCCGAGCGCTGCGAGGCGGACTTGATCGACGACTTCGGCGGACCCATCGCGAACCTGGTCGATTCGGGTCTGCTGGAGTGGTCGTCTGATGGCGACCGTCTGCGGCTGACTCGACGCGGCATGCTCCTGTCGAACGAGGTGTTCATGGCGCTGCTGTGACTCCGTGAAACGTTGCGGAGTCAGATTCGCCGGGTTATTCTCCCAGCAAGCACGGAACCGAGGAGAGAGAGCACGCTATGAAGACGCGCGCCGCCATTGTGTATAGCGTCAACGAGCCGGTCGCCGTCGAGGACATCGAGGTCGAAGCGCCTCGCCAGGGCGAGGTGATGGTCAAGATCGCTGCGAGCGGCGTGTGCCACAGCGATCTGTCCGTCGTCAACGGGACGATCCCGATGTCTCTGCCAGCGGTGCTGGGTCACGAAGGAGCCGGCGTCATCGCCGACGTTGGGCCCGGCGTCGAGTCCGTACGCCCAGGTGACGCCGTCATGCTGACGTTCGTGACGGCGTGCGGACAGTGCCACTACTGCACGTCCGGCAGACCCAACCTGTGCTCCAAGCACTGGAGAACGACCCCACGCGGGACGCTCATGGACGGCACGTGCCGGTTCCACAAAGGGGAGCAGCGGTTCTTCCAGATGGCTCGCGCTGGCACGATGTCCGAGTACACCGTCGTGGGCGAGAACGCCGTCATCCGCGTCGACGAATCGACGCCGCTCGACAAGGCGGCGTTGATCGGCTGCGGCGTCATGACCGGCGTGGGAGCGGTCTCCAACACGGTCGGCGTGGAACCCGGGAGCACGGTGGTCATCATCGGCGCCGGCGGCGTGGGTCTGAACGTCGTCCAGGGAGCGGTGCTCGTCGGGGCTGGGCGCATCATCGTCGTCGATATCGTTCCCAGGAAGCTGGAGTTCGCCAGGCGCTTCGGCGCGACGGACGCGGTCGATGCATCCAAGGAGGACGCTGTCGAGCGCGTGCTGGAGATGACGGGTGGTGAAGGCGCGGACTACGCGTTCGAAGCCATCGGCAACCCGACGACCATCGCCCAGGCGTTCCGCATGGTGCGCCCCGGCGGAACCGCCGTCGCCATCGGCATCGCAGGGAAGGACGCGATGGTGTTGATACCGGCGGCGATGCTTCCCTACGGAGAGCGACGGCTGGTCGGATCCATGTACGGCTCGGCTCGGATGCGCGTCGATATGCCTCGTCTGCTGCATCTCTATCGCGACGGCAGGCTCAAGCTCGACGAACTGGTGACCCGCACCTACACGATCGACCAGGTGAACGACGCCTTCGCCGACATGGAGGCTGGGCTCAACGTGCGCGGCGTCATTCTGTTCGAGCGATAGAGCGCGGCGCTGCCCATGGAGCCCAACGATCGACACGCGGCCGGCCGATTCGGTGTGACGTGGCGCGTCGTTGTCGTGGGCTTGCCGCTGGTCGCGCTGCTGTGCGGCATCGTTTCCTACGCCGAACTGGTCATCACGTACGTCCAGATCGGCTTCCTCCAGTTCCCTCCGGCTGTCGTCGCCCTGTTCTTCTTCCTGGTCGCAGCGAACCGCCCTGCCGCGCGATGGACGCCGCACCTCGCTCTGAGCCGATCCGAACTGGCGGTCGTCTATTGCATGCTGCTGCTGGCGGCGATGGTCACGTCGCGCGGGTTGATGGAGAAGCTGATCCCCGCCCTGGTCGCCGTCAACTACTTCGCCAACGACACGAACGCCTGGGCGCACCTCTTCTTCCGCAACCTGCGTCCTGAGCTCGTGCCGTTCTCCGTGAACGGACCTGCGAACCAGGACATCGCGAAGCTGTTTTACGAGAAGGTTGCGGATCCGTCGCAGATTCCGTGGGATGCGTGGCTGGTTCCCCTTGCCGCGTGGGGTGTGCTCGCCTTCTGCGTGTTCTTCGGGTTCTTCTGCCTTGCGGCGATCCTCCGTCGGCAGTGGGTGGACAACGAGAAGCTCTCCTTCCCGCTGACTCAGCTTCCTGTCGAGTTCGTGCGCGAGGATGCGCGAGCGGAGTTCTTCGGGAACCCCTTGATGTGGCTGGGGTTCGGTCTGCCGACGGTCGTGTTCTGCCTGAACGGCATACACCAACACCTCCCGACGGTCCCGGAGATCGGGCTGTCGTACAACCTGCACACGTGGCTGCGCGAGAAGCCGTGGAACGGCATCTTCTACACGCCACTCTTCGTCTCGTTCGCGGCGACGGGGTTCTTCTACCTGTTGCCGACGCAGGTGCTTTTCAGCCTGTGGGTCTTCTTCGCGCTAACACGTGTCGAGGACATCGTGGCGACGGCGCTCGGCTTCCGCATCGGCACGATGCCGCTCTATCCGACGCGGCTCTACATCGGCTATCAGGTCGCGGGAGCCTATGTCGTGCTGACCGCCTACTTCATCTACTCCGGGCTGCCCCATTTCTGGCGGGTGGCGCGCCGCTTCGCCGCGCGGATACCGCGCGGCGAGGAGGAATCTGGGGAGCTCATCTCGTATCGCGCTGCGGTATGGGGGTTGGCAGCCAGCTTCGCCGCAACGGTGGCGTGGTGCGTCTGGGCGGGTATCAGTCCTCTGCTGGCGCTCTTCCAGTTCGGTTTCTACATCGCCTTCACGGCGCTGGTGATGGCGCGGAGCGTCGCAGAGGCAGGGATGCCCATGACCGAGACGTCCTTCCGTCCGACGGACCTCTACGCGATGTTCGGGCAGAAGGCGGCGCTCGGGGCGCGGAACCTGACAACGCTGTCGCTGGTGGATGCGATCTTCGCGCGCGACCTGCGAGGTCTGCCGCTGACGGGCTTCCTGGACAGCCTGAAGATCAGCGACGGGGCGGGCTTCCGACGACGTTCGCTGCTAGTCGTCGCGCCGCTTGCGATGGCGTTCGCGTTCGTGATCGCGGCGGGGCTCCATCTCTGGCTGCCCTACACACGAGGCGCGAACTTCCTCTACGGGTACGTCTACAGCGCCAATCCGATCTGGGCGTTCCAGGACTACGCGCCTGCCGTCGAAGGTCTGCGCCCGCCGATCAGTTGGGTTCCCGCGTTCTTCTTCTGCGTCGGGGCGGTCGTCGCCGTGTTTCTCGCGGCGATGCGAACGCTTTACTGGTGGTGGCCCCTGCACCCGCTCGGATACGCGCTGTCTGCGTCATGGACGCTGATCGTCTTCTGGTTCCCGATCCTGCTCGTGTGGGCGTTCAAGACGCCGCTGCTGCGGTTCTCCGGCGTGCGTGGGTACCGGCGGTTCCGCCCCTTCTTCCTGGGGATGGTCTTCGGCGAGTTCTCGATGGCGGTGCTCTGGACCGGGATCAGTTGGCTGACGAAGGTTCCCGCGCCCGTCTTTCCGTGGCCCTAGCGGCTCGCGTCAGTACTTGCGCTTGTGCCAGTCGTCCTCCCAGAGGTTGAACGACCCCTCCTGGAACGGATGCTCGCGGATCAGGTCTTCGTTGAGTGTGACGCCTAGGCCGGGGCCCGTCGGCAGCGGGAAGTAGCCGTCCACGACTTCCGGGTAACCGCCGCCGATGGCGGTCTCCTTGACCCAGAGCTCCTGAAAGTCGTTGAAGTGCTCCTGGATCTTGAAGTTCGTCGTGCAGGCGGCGAAATGGAGGGCTGCCGCCGTCGAGACGGGTCCGCCGACGTTGTGCGGCGCGACTAGGACGTAGTTGGCGTCCGCCATCGCCGCGACCTTCTTACCGTTCAGGATGCCGCCCATCTGGGTGATGTCGGGCTGGATGATGTCGGCGGCCTCGGTGGCGAATAGGTCGCGGAACTCGAACAGCGTGTGCAACCGCTCGCCGGTGGCGACGGGCGTGCGGATCTTCGCCGCCGCCTTGCGCAGTGCGTCCAGATTGTCCGGCGGAACCGGTTCCTCGACCCAACTCGGCTGGTACCGTTCGAGCTGTGCCGCGATGTCGATGGCTGTCGCTGGCGAGAACCGTCCGTGCATCTCGACGAGGATTTCCACCTCGGACCCCACGGCGTCGCGCACCGCCTCGACGAGAGCGACGGATCGCAGTTTCTCGTCGTAGTCGAGCTCGTAGTGTCCGGCTCCGAACGGATCGAACTTGAGGGCTCGGTAGCCCTTGGCGATCACTTGCTTGGCAGCGGCGTGGAACTCCTCCGGCGTGCGTTCCACGCGGTACCAGCCGTTCGCGTACGCCTTGATGCGGTCGCGGCAGGCGCCGCCCAGCAAGCGGTAGACGGGCTGACCGGTCACCTTCCCGACGATGTCCCAACAGGCGATCTCGACCAGGCTGATGCCGGTCGCTGCGATCTCGCCGACTCGCCCGTAATCGTTGCGGAAGATGCGGAGCGTCAAGTCCTCGATATCGAAGGGATCGCTGCCGAGGACGTGACGCTTGCGGATGCCTTCCAGGTATCCCAGCAGGCTTTCCGTGCGATTGTTAATCCGCACCTCGGACACGCCGACGTACCCGTCGTCGGTCTCCAGTTTGAGGAACGTCAGGTTCCGCCAGCTTGTCCCGAGAACGAGGGGCGTCATCGACGTGATCTTCATCTGGGATACCTCTGGATATGGAGACGAGCAGCGCCGGAGCCCGAAGCGGCGACGGCATGATACGAGTGCACCTTGAAGCGCTCAAGCGCGGGTTGGGTGGTCTGCGTGGAGGGGCACGCCCACGGCCGCCGCCCAACGGACGACGGCCGCGTGGAGGGGTTCGAACGGTCTACTGGATTCGGACGAGCTTCGTCGCCTTGCCGACACCCGCCGAAAGCCATTCGACGCAGTAGATGTTCCCCGCGGTATCGACATGCATGTCATGGGGCGACGAGAACGCTCCAACGACCCAGTCCGATTTGGGCAGATTGGGCCAACCCGGCTTCGTCCAACAGTCGGGACGGTCGCCCAGGTGGGTGATGAGCCGGTCGTTCTTGTCGAAGATGGTCAGCCGCGAGTGCAGGTCGGGAATGTAGATCTCATCCCTCCACTGCACGCTGGTGCAAGGAAGCCGCAGGTCGTAGTCGACCATCTTCACGTACTCGCCGTCCAACGTGAAGTACTGGAGTCGATGGTTCCCGCGATCCGAAACCAAGACGTACTCGGTGCCGGAGCGCGAGTCGATCATGATGCCGTGCGGATTGTTCAACTTGCCCGCGTCGCTGCCGGGCCCGCCGAACGACCGGATGTACTTCGCGTCCTTGCTGTACTGGTGAACCCACGGCTGACCGTATCCGTCGGCGATGTAGAGGTCGCCGTTGGACGCGACAGCGGATTCCGTCGGGACGAACCGGCGCTTGTCGTCGTAGATGTCCGGGCGGTCGGGGGTCGTGATGCGGTAGACCTCTTCGCCGTCGAGCGTCGTCTTGGCGACGAACCCGAGCCCGGTCGCGGACAGATAGAGAAACTCGTCTTCGGCTTCAGCATTCAGGACCATGCCGTGCGCGCCAGCCGAGTACTCCTCGCCCCACGATCCCTCGAAGTTGCCGTCCGGGTCGAAGATGAATACCGAGGGTTTGCCCGTGTGATGGACGAAGATGCGGCCCTGACGATCTTCGACGACTCCGTGCGTTGTGCCGAACGCGACGCCCTCGGGCAACCGACCCCACTGGTCGACGACTTCGTAACGGTGCGTGCCACTCCCAATGACCACACGCTGCTCCTTTCCCTCACCGATTAAGACGGTCGGAGCCCGACGCGCGCCGGGCTCCGACCTGTAGATTTCGGGATCGCTATGCGGCGATCATCTTGTGTGGGTCGATGACGTATTTGCGGGCGGCTCCACGGTCGAAGTCCTGATAGCCGGCCGGAGCGTCGTCCAGCGAGATGACGGTCGCGTTGACCGCCTTGGCGATCTGGATCTTGTCGTAGATGATCGCGTTCATCAGCTTGTGGTTGTACCGCATGACGGGGCACTGTCCCGTCGTGAACGAGTGGGACTTTGCCCATCCCAAGCCGATGCGGATGCTCAGGCGGCCTTCCTTCGCATTCTCGTCCACGGCTCCGGGGTCGCCGGTCACATAGAGGCCCGGGATGCCGATGGCTCCACCGGCGCGCGTGACCTCCATGACCGAGTTGAGCACGGTCGCCGGGTGTTCCTCGGCGACTCCCTTGCCGTGACCACGCGCCTCGAACCCGACGCAGTCCACCGCCGAATCGACCTCGGGAACGCCGACGATCGCCTCGATCTGCTCGAGGAGCGTCGCGTCCTTGCGCAGGTCGATGGTCTCGCAGCCGAAGCTCCTCGCTTGCGCGAGGCGTTCCGGGATCATGTCGCCGACGATGACGCAGGCGGCTCCGAGCAGGTGGCACGATGCCGCGCAGGCGAGTCCCACAGGTCCCGCTCCCGCGACGTAGACAGTGGAACCGGGTCCGACGCCGGCGGAGACGGCTCCGTGGAACCCGGTCGGGAAGATGTCGGACAGTAGCGTGAGGTCCTTGATCTTGGCGAGGGCGATGTCGCGCGGCGGCAACTTGAGCAGGTTGAAGTCGGCGTACGGAGCCATCACGTATTCCGCCTGTCCGCCGATCCAGCCGCCCATATCGACGTAGCCGAATGCCGCTCCGGGGCGTGCCGGATTGACGTTCAGACAGATTCCGGTCTTGCCTTCGCGGCAGTTGCGGCACCGCCCACAGGCGATGTTGAACGGCACGGAGACGATGTCTCCCACCTTGTGGAACTCGACATCGCGTCCGACCTCGATGATCTCGCCCGTGATCTCGTGTCCGAGAACGAGGCCCCCTGGGGCGGTGGTGCGACCGCGAACCATGTGCTGGTCACTGCCGCAGATGTTCGTGGAGACGACCTTCAGAATGACGCCGTGGTCACACTTCCGGTTGCCGAGGGTGAGCTTCGGGAAATCGATGCCCTGCACTTCGACGACGCCTGGACGGATGTAGGCGACGCCGCGGTTGGATGCCACGCCTATGCCTCCCTTCACCGGTGGGTAGCTGCTGACAACGTGATTGTATCAAGTCCCGTGGCTGCGGGCAATTCGGCTTCTTGACTTGCCACGTCTGCGACGCTAACCTACCGGCGACGAAACGATCAATTCCCAATCCCCCGGCGCCGGGATCGATTCCCGCCGGGGATTTTCTGTGCTCGTCGCGGCAGCGCCTTGGGCTCATCGCGCGAGTGGGCTATCCTACGCGAGGCAGGTGGTGAACGACCGGAACTAGTGGAGGGCTACTCGGTGTCGCTACGACCGATTGAGGATGTCGCGCGATCGCTGGGGCTTCGGGACGACGAATACGAGCTGCGTGGGCGGCACATCGGCAAAGTGAAGCTGTCAGCCCTCACGGCGCGTCAGCAACAGTCAGACGGCCGGCTCATCTTGGTCACGGCGATCACTCCGACGTCCGCTGGCGAGGGAAAAACGCTGACGTCCATCGGCTTGGGTCAGGGCTTGACGCACATTGGCAAGAGGACGGTGGTCGCCCTTCGCCAGCCGTCGCTGGGACCCGTCTTCGGCGTCAAGGGCAGCGCGGTCGGTAGCGGCAAGTCCGGGGTCGAGCCGCGTGAGGCGATCAGCATTCACTTCACCGGCGACATCCACGCCGTCGGAGCCGCCCACAACCTGCTCGCGGCGATGCTCGACAACCATCTCGACAAGGGGAACGAACTGCGGATCGACACGAACCGCATCGTGTATCCCCGGTGCATCGACATGAACGACCGGTCGCTGCGAACCGTCGTCGTCGGACACGGCGGCGGACAGAGCGGTGTC
>VGLH01000139.1 GCA_016866785.1 Candidatus Poribacteria bacterium | reverse complement strand
GAGCCGTAGGCCGCGGGCATGTCCATCCAACGACAGCCCGACAACAGGACGTACAGTATCCCGTTGAGTGTGCCCCGGTCGTCGGCGCGTGGACGACCCGTCTTCGCCTTGGGAGGCAGATGAGGCTCACTCTCTCCCATTCCGTGTCGGTCAGTTCACGAAAGCGCATGATTCCTGCTCCTGAGTTCCAACCAGAAGCAGTCTACCACATCTGACCCCCTTGTTTCGAGATGAGTTCGTACGAAATCATCCCGAAGACGCCTATCTCATGCCGATATTCCGCCATGTGTTCGGAAAGCCTAGCCAGACCTTCGTCGGACAGAACTATCCAAATCCCTTCAACCCGGAGACGTGGATCCCCTTCGAGCTGAAGGACGGTTCCGCCGTTACGGTGAGCGTCTACGACGTGGCGGGTTCCCTGGTCCGCAAGCTCGACGTGGGCTACCGCGAGCCGGGCTACTACACGTCGCGTGACGAGGCGGCGTATTGGGACGGCAGGAACGATCTCGGGGAGCGGGTCGCCAGCGGGGTCTACTTCTACGAGCTCCGCGCGGGCAGCTTCCGCGAGACGCGACGGATGGTCATTCACAAGTAGGCAACGCCAACCGTTGAACGTCGTAGGGGCGACTCCCCGAGTCGCCCCTACGACGCGCTGGTGGCTGTGCGAGGGATGGTACGGCTCCCTCTCCCACAAGGGAGGAAGGACCAGAAGCGTCCTCGCCTGAACGGTGCACATAGTAGGGGCGGTTCTCAGAACCGCCCTTGTTTCGTGCCCCAGCACGGTACCGATACGATGCAGAGGCGACTCGGCAAGTCAGCCCAGCGCCTCACTGCCCGGTTCCGACAGATGCGCCACGTGGCGGCTTTTAGAAGAATCGGTACCCGAAGGTGAGCGTCACGGACTGCCTCAGGTGATCCTCGTCGGACTGGATGATGCCGTTCAGATTCAGCGTGAGGGAGTTCTCGAGGAAGTAGATGAGCGATCCCTGGAGACGGTGGCTCACCTTCGTGTCCAGCGGCGACGCCGGTCCATCGGTTCGCGCACGGTTCGCCGTCAATGTGTGGCTCAATAGCAGATCGACTCGGTCGCTCATCTCGTAGGAGAGCGAGCTATCGACGGTCAGGTCGTACGCGTCCGCGAAGTCGTCGCCCAGACGAGAAGTCGCCGTCGCCCGTTCGTTCCACTGCGTGTGCCACCCCAGCGGACGCGCGAACTGGAAGGTCGCCTGTGCGGAGCGGCGTTCCTCGCCCGTCGGGGCGTCCATGGGCAGGATTTCGAGGCTGCCGCCGGCGCGGGCTTCCCACCCGATGAAGCGGTCGAAGACGCGCTCTCGTGTCAGAACCTCCTCCATTCGCAGGAGCGCCATCGCTTCGAGCTCCGCGCGCTTCATCATGCCCGACTGGCGGATGACGCGCTCCATCGCGGCGAACCACTCCTGGCGATAGGTGTCGCCGTGGATTTCGCGGAACTCGCCCTCGCGCTGGATAATCTGTGCCAGCTCGATCATGGTCTCGGCGGGAAGGTCATCGGTGAGCTGGTCGAGCGAGAGGAGCCAGTCCTCCATGCGCACCGCCTTGGCGAGCGGGGTCGCGTTGATGAAGCGTCCGTAACCGAGGCTCGTTCCGGCGGACGCCTTCGCATCCCTGCCGGACGCGAACGAGCGCCGGAACTCGGCTCCGACGAACAGGTCGCGTCTGGGAATGATGTACGCCTTGACGCTCTCATTCGAGGCGGCGGTGAAGCCGTCGCTCGCCTGGGTCTTGTCGGCGGTCGCCTTGAGATCGACCGCATAGGCGAACCGAAGCGAGTCGTAGAAGTAGCTGTAATCCGCGAAGAAGCTACCTCGGTTCTCCGTCTCCTTGCTGCCGCTCTTCTTGTAGTCATAGTTGAGGTTCGCGCGGAGTGCGCTCGCCGAGCTGACCGGCACGCGGTAGTCGGTGATGAGCAGGTTCTGCGCGGCGGAGACGACAGCGAGTCCGAGCCACAGCCCGGCGGCGACCGATGCGATCCCGACACGGCGGCTCCATCGCCGAACGCGGAAGGTCATCTGGAGCCTCCGATCGAATAGGATTGGAGCTCGAGAAGGCGCGTGTCGCTCACGCCCTCGTCCTCCTGGCGAATGAGGCGGTAGGGCTTCGACTGCTCCACCCAAAACCGGATCTTCTTCTTGAACACCCGTCCCTTCAGACCCGTCAGGCCCGCCTCGTACTGGACGCATGGAAACGATCCCGCCGGCGTCCGAATCGTCTCCCTCCCCTGCTCCTCGAAGTAGACCCCCAGGATGTGCTCCTCGGTCACCAGGGTCACTTCGACGCGGTCTCTGCCCGTCGCCGGCAGAGCGCGGACGGCGTAGACGATCGCGTTCACGTCGTACCGGTTCTCATCCACCTTCTCGACGCGGTTGCGCGTCGGACCGGGGTAGATGAAGTTGACGCGGTCGGAGCTGTATCGAATCTCCGTCTCGACGGCTCCGCCGGAACCGCGCTTGGTGATCGTCATGGGCGTCATGTCGCTTGTGCGCAGGATCATCGTCGAGTTGTCCGTCGTGACGGAGTAGACCCGTGTTGATCCCTGCGTTGTCGTCGTGACGTGGTGGGTCGATGTGGACACCGCGCCGGAGTGCTTCGTCAGCCGGTAGACGCTGTGCTCGTTCTGCGCGATGCCGGGGTCTGTCAAGACGGGCGAATCGGCGCGGAGCCCTCCGACATGCGCCAGCACGACGAGGCAAACCGCCGCCCAAGCAACACGGGCGTGTCCTCGATAGGTGGGTCTGCGTTGTCGGGGAATCATCGGGGTTCCTGGGCTATGCTTCGCCTTCCAGCAGGCGTACGGCGGAACCGCTCTCGGCGCTCTGGTAGGCGGCGCTGACGATCCGCTGAATCTCGTAGCCGCGTTCGATGTCCGACATGGGCGGCGTCTCGCCGCGAATCCACGCCGCGAAGTGGCTCATCTGCGCCTTCAGCGAATCGACCGGGTCGGCGAGCGGAACGTCCGTCGCCGCGTCGCCGCTCCAATGCCTCACGCGCGAGTCGGTGATGTCGAGCGTTCCCTCGGTTCCGTAGAGGACGATGCGCTTCTCGGACGGCTGGGCGACGAAGGTTACCGTGACGGAGCCGATCCCGCCGTCCGGGTAGTCGAACGTCAGCACCGCCTTGTCATCGACGTCATACGATCCGCCAGGCGCGGCGGGCATCGTGCCGGTCGTCGCGTAGACCCGCGAGGGCATGCCCCGGTACCAGTGGAGCGCGTCGAGAACGTGCCAGCCGGAGTCGATGACGGCGACGCCGCCCGACTGCGCGAAGATGCCTCGCCAACCCCAGTTGCCGGAGACGGCTCCGCCCCAGCGGTAGGTGATTAGCCCCGTCGCCAGGAAGATGCTTCCGAGAACGCCCTGCTCGACGAGCTCTTTCGCCGCCCTGAACGCGGGCGTGTACTTGCTCTGCCCTGCGATCATGACGCGCTTGCCGGTCGCCCGGGCGCGATCCCGCAGAATGCGGGCGTCCTCGAGGGTTCTGCCGACCGGCTTTTCCTTGAAGACGTGGAGCCCGGCATCGAGCGCGGCGAGGGTCGCGTCCCGGTAGAGGACGTGCGGCAGCGTGATGAGAACGGCGTCGAGTCCGTCGTGGCGGCACAGGGCGTCGAAGGAGTCGTAGGGCGTTGCGTCGTGCTCAGCCGCCGCGCGGACGAGCGTGTCCTTGTTCGCGTCACAGACGGCGGCGATCTTGAAGTCGTCCGAGAGCGCGGCAGCAGCTCGGACGTGTCCACCGCCCATGCCGCCGACGCCGATCGCGCCCAAGCGCAACGGAACCATGTCGTTCTCCTTAGACCGCCATCAACGGGCAAATGCGCCCCTCTCGTATCGGCGGATGTCCTCCTCGAACTGGAGCGTCCAGCCGATCTCGTCCAAGCCGTTCAGGAGGCAGTGCTTCGGGAACGGGTCGATGTCGAAGGCATGGCGCGTGCTGTCGGGCTCGATGACTGCCTGCTCCGCGAGGTCGATGGTCAGCTCATAGCCGTTCGTTCCGGCGACCTGGTGGAAGAGGTCGGCGACGACCTTCTCGTGGAGCTCGACGGGCAGGATGCCGTTCTTGTAGCAGTTGCCCTTGAAGATGTCGGCGAAGGACGGCGCAATGATGCCCCGGAAGCCGTAGTCGAGCAGCGCCCAGGGCGCGTGCTCGCGGGAGCTCCCGCAGCCGAAGTTGGTCCGCGTCAGCAGGATGGACGCGCCCTGGAAGCGCGGATCGTTCAGCGAGAAGTCGGGGTTCGGCGAACCGTCGTCCAGGAACCGCCAGTCGTAGAACAGGAACTGTCCGAAGCCGGTGCGCTCGATCCGCTTGAGGAACTGCTTCGGGATGATCTGGTCGGTGTCGACGTTGATCGAGTCCAGCGGGGTGACCAACCCGCGATGGACGGTGAAGGCATCCACGGTTCACGGTTCCTTTCGCGTCACTGCCAGGTTCGGACGTCGACGAAGTGTCCGGCGATGGCTGCCGCCGCCGCCATCTCCGGGCTGACGAGGTGAGTTCTGCCGCCCTTGCCCTGCCTGCCCTCGAAGTTGCGGTTGGACGTGCTGGCGCTCCGCTCGCCGGGCAGGAGCGTGTCCGGGTTCATGCCGAGGCACATGGAGCATCCCGCCTGACGCCACTCGAAGCCGGCGTCGCGGAAGACGCGGTCGAGCCCTTCCGCTTCGGCGGCGTTCTTGACCTGCTGCGAGCCGGGGACGACCATCGCGCGCACGCGCGGATGCACCGTGCGCCCCTTGGCGACCGCCGCCGCCGCCCGCAGATCGCTCAACCGACCGTTCGTGCAGCTTCCGATGAAGACCAAATCAGGACGGATGTCGGATATCTTCGTGCCGGGCTTGAGCCCCATGTATTCGAGCGCGCGAGTCGTCGCCTTGCGTCCGTCGGCGGTGGGCATGTCGTCGGGGTTGGGAACGACGCCCGTAACGTCAGTCACCATGCCGGGGTTGGTTCCCCAGGTGACCTGCGGGACGAGCTTGGAGGCGTCGAGGGTCACGCGTCGGTCGTATTCGGCGTCGGGATCGGTCGGGAGGGCGCGCCAGCGTTCGAGGGCGGCGTCCCAATCGGCTCCTGCAGGAGCGTGCGGACGTCCCGCGAGATACTCGAAGGTCGTGTCGTCGGGGGAGATCATCCCGGCGCGGGCTCCCGCCTCGATGGACATGTTGCAGACGGTCATGCGCTGTTCCATCGAGAGGGCTCGGATCGCCGACCCGGTGTATTCGACGACGCTGCCGGTTCCGCCGTCGGTTCCGATGCGTCCGATGATGGCGAGAACCAAGTCCTTCGCCGTGACGCCGCGCGCGAGACGCCCGTCGACGTGGATCTCGAAGGTGGACGGCTTCGTCTGGAGGAGGCATTGGGTCGCCAGGACGTGCTCGACCTCGCTGGTTCCGATGCCGAACGCCAGGGCTCCGAAAGCCCCGTGCGTTGAGGTATGGCTGTCGCCGCAGACGATCGTGCTGCCGGGCTGGGTGAGCCCGAGCTCGGGTCCGATGATGTGCACGATTCCTTGGTCGGGGTCGTGCAGGTCGTAGAGGGTCACGCCGAAATCGCGGCAGTTCTTGGCGAGAGTGTCGATCTGCTGGGCGGCGATGGCGTCGAGGATGGGGAGCGACCGATGGGTCGTCGGGACGTTGTGGTCCATCGTCGCGAAGGTCTTGTCGGGACGGCGCACCTGGCGGTTCGTCAGCCGCAGCCCCTCGAACGCCTGTGGGGACGTGACCTCGTGAACGAGCTGGAGGTCGATGTAGAGGATCGTCGTTCCGCTGGGGTCTTCCCGCACGATGTGGCGGTCCCAGATTTTGGCGAAGAGCGTCCGCGGGGCGCGTCCGTCCGTCATGGTTGCCTCCGGTGTCGAGCCGAGCCGATGCCGCAATCCTATGATACGACTCGGCGCGACGCCGCGACAACGCGAGGCTCAGCACCGGCTTGCATGCAGAAGGGGCAGGTCTGAGACCCGCCCCATACCGCATGTGCCGCTCTCAAGCGGTGATCGCAGGGGCGGCTCGGAGAGTCGCCCTTACGTCGTTTGGTGTCGCCTACTTGTGAATCACCATCCGGCGCGTCTCACGGTGGTTGCCGGGCCCGAGCTCGTAGAAGCAGACTCCGCACGCGAACGACCCGCGAGCTCTTCGAAGCGGCATACGCGCGGTTGGGCGCACCCTCCCGCTGAGCGCGACCGTCAATTGACGGCTTCTCACTTGGCGCGTATCCCGATTCCCTGTTGTCCGTGTTCTAGCGGCTGCTGGTTTGAGATGGAAGGAAGGCCGTGTCGCACCCCAAGACAGAAGGTGTCATATCAGCAATCGTCGGGGCTCTGTCTCTTCGGATGTACCTCCCTAACGTGTACGTTCGACAACATCGTTTACCGCGTCAGCTCCTGTCGCCGATCCGTTGCAGACACTGCCCGTACTGAAGGCAGGACCCCGGTTCCGAGTTCGACTGCGGGGAAATCATTCCAAGCCGTACAGCGCATTCGTATGCTCGCGGGCCTCCTTAGTGTATACGGCGATCGTGTGGACGATTTCTGAGTTGCGTTCGTCTCTCATATACATGTGGCAGATGCCGCAAACGCGAAGGTGACCAACCGAGAGATCACCGTCTTGGCAGTCGCCGAATGTGTGCAGAGAACTCGTGTGGATCAGTTCTCCGATTCGCGGCAACTGAATCAACCGGTCGGGCGACAGCGTCGCTACGATGGTGTCGTAACACCCTGGCTCGTATACGACAATCTCGGTGCGCACGGTATCCACAGTGGGTATGCCTCTTTCTGACGTATCGACTCACACCAACAGCCTGCGCGGATATCCGCAGGCGGCCTTCGCCATGCTGAGCGTATCCTCTGGCTCCGATCACAGACACCGGGTGTTCGCCTGCTGCTCCTAGTTCGAGGCTGTCAGGAAGACCAGCAGCAACGGAGCAATATGCAGCTTCCTGGCCTGGAGGATCGCCCGACATCACGGCACTATGTCACCGGCCAACCCCAGTGTCAATGGCGTGGCGAGTTTGCCATGCAACCCTATCGAGAGCAGTCGGCTGGATCCGCCGGAGATGCCGTACTACGCCCGCAGCCACTCCGCGATAGTGACCTCTGAGGACTGCTGTGGAGCATCGCGGCGTCGGCCTCGCAGTTGGTGATCTGTTCCGCCGCCTTGAGCACGGCAAGCGGCAGCCGCTTCGAAGCATGCAACACTTCGATGCCGACGATCTGCTTCTCGTCGTTGCAGTCCAAGACGATGCATTGGATCACTTCCTCGGATTCCGACACGGACTCAGGCTCTGCCAGATAGAGGTAGAAGGCGTCTACGTCGCTGTCGTAGGTGGCTCTCATGTCCGACCCCTATGGTGGAATCGTAGCACATTGCGTCGGCATCGCTGCGGAAGTCCTGTGGCTCTCGGACTGCGTCGCTCCCGCGGAAGCGGGAGCCTAGGGTCTGGATTCCCGCTTTCGCGGGAATGACGAGCCGTGAAGGGCGCACACTGTGGGCCGAAGCTCTGACCCACCCGACGCCCCAGCGGTTGACATCCTCCCCGCCGGAGCCGACAATCCTAGCCCGGTCTCAAGCACGCCCACAGCGCCCGAGCGCAGAGGAGCCCCATGGACACCCTACTCATCACCGGAGGCTTGGGCAGGATCGGCACGGCGCTGTGCCACCAGTTCAAAGGGGAGTACCGCACGCGCTCCTTCGACCTCCGACCCACGTCCGAAGCCGACGAGAACGCCATCGGCAATATCACGGACATCCCGACCCTCGTCGCCGCGTGCGAGGGCGTCAAGGCGATCGTCCATCTCGCGGGGATCCCCGGCGACGCCCCCTTCGACCTGCTGCTGGACACGAACATCCGGGGAACCTACTGCGTCTATGAGGCGGCGCGTCAGGCGGGCGTCCAGCGCGTTGTCTTCGCCAGCACGAACCACGTGACCGGCATGTGGGAGCACGCCCGCGTCTTCACGACTCCCGACATGCCCGTCCGCCCCGACTCGCTCTACGCCGTCAGCAAGGCGGCGGGAGAGGCGACCGCGCGGTTCTTCGCCGACCGGTACGGGATCGCGTCCGTCTGCATGCGCATCGGCGCGTTCAGCCCCGAAGACCGTCCGCGCGGCGTCCGCAGCCTCTACATGATCGCCAGCCACCGCGACTTCGCCGACATCGTCCGGCGGGCGGTCGAGTCGGACGTCCACTTCGCCATCGTGAACGCCTATCCCGGCTGCCCGAAAGCCTACGCGGACCCGTCCACGTGCGTCAGCCTGCTCGGAGCCACCTGCCAGGACAACATGGAAGACTGGCTCGCGGAATACTCCGAGGACGAACGCGCCGAGTACGCCGAGGTCGAGTGGCGGCATCTGTCCCGCGACGAGATGCTCGAAGAGTGGACGCGCGTTCCGGCTCCATCGAAGCGCCGGGGGTAACGCCGGGAAGGGACCGATGGACCGACCCAACGTCATCCTCATCTTCGCCGACCAGATGCGGGGCGACTGCCTCGGCGCCGACGGGCATCCGGTCGTCGAGACGCCCAACCTCGACGACCTGGCGGCGCGCGGGAGCCGGTTCCCGCACGCCTATTCCGCCGTGCCGTCGTGCATCCCCGCCCGCGCGATCCTCATGACCGGCATGAACCAGTGGCACACGGGCATCCTCGGCATGGGTCGGGGACAGGGAGCCATGCCCAACGACTTCCCGCATACGCTCGCCGGGGAACTCGCCGGAGCCGGGTATCAGACGCATCTCGTCGGGAAGGGGCACTTCAGCCCCCAGCGGGCGAGCATGGGCTTCCAGAGCGCGGAACTCGACGAATCGGGGCGCATGTTCCACGAGGGCGCGAAGGACGAATACCGGACGTGGTTCGACCGCGAGAAGCGCCGCGACATCAGCCCCGACGATCACGGCGTCGACTGGAACTCGTGGATGGCGCGTCCGTGGCACACCGAGGAATACCTGCATCCGTCGTCGTGGACGATGACACGTTCCATCCACTTCCTGGCGCAGCGTGACCTCTCGCGTCCGTTCTTCCTGAACATCAGCTTCGCGAGACCCCATTCGCCTTACGTCCCGCCGGGACCCTACTTCGACCTCTACGACCGAGGCGACACGCCGGAACCGTCTGTCGGCGACTGGGCGGGCATGCACGACCAGGGCGGCGATCCGACGAACGTCAACGCGTGGCGTGGTCGGCAGTCGGCGCGGCGGATCCATCGCGCCAGAGCCGGCTACTACGGCGAGATCAGCTTCATCGACTCGCAGATCGGACGGCTCCGCAACTGGTTGAGCCGCTATCAGCCCCAGACGCTGCGGAACACCTGGTTCCTCTTCTCGTCCGACCACGGCGACATGATGGGCGACCACCATCTATGGCGGAAGACCTACGCCTACGAGGGCAGCGCGCGGGTTCCCTTCATCGTCTCGCCGCCGGGGACGTTCGGGCGGGTCGCCGCGCCGGTCGTCGATCAGCCGGTCGAGCTGCGCGACCTCATGCCGACGATCCTCGACGCCGCAGGCGTCCCGGTTCCGCCAACCGTCGATGGATCGAGCGTTCTGCCGCTGATGCGCGGCGAATCCGACGGATGGCGTGAGTACGTTCACGGCGAGCACTGCTGGTGCTACTCGCACGAGCAGGAGATGCAGTACGTCACCGACGGGCATCGGAAGCTCGTCTGGCTGCCTCGGCTGGGCGTGACGCAGTTCTTCGACCTGGACGCCGATCCCGGCGAGCGGATCGATCTATCAACGGCTGCGAAGCGTCAGGACGAGGTCAGCTTGTGGCAGGCACGGCTCGCGGATGAGCTGGCGGCAAGGGACTGCGGATGGGTGCAGGACGGCGCGCCGTTCTGTCCGGCGGGCGGGGAACCGCTCGTATCGCCCTACCGCGATGTCCGATACACGGGCCCGGACGGTTGAGCGACATGCTCGCTGGGGCGGGTCTGAGACCACGAGTGTCAACTTAAGCGCCCCAAGTGCTGTGGCGATGCATCCCCCTCCTCGATCCTCCCCCATAAATGGGGGAGGAAGCCCCTTCCCTCCCCTTTCGCAAGGGGGAGGGTCAGGGTGGGGGTTGGGAACCAACCGGTTCCCGCCGTCACAAGCCACCTCGGACGCGCGTTTTCCGTGGGAATCCACATCCCCACCAGAAACCCACCAGAAAATCGCGTAAATTGACACTGGTGGTCTCAAACCCGCTCCTACTGCGTTCAGACTCCGTACCAGACCCGCTCATGCGGGAAGTGCGACGCGGACTAGAGCGTGTTATGCACTGTGGAACCCGCGCGACAGACCGTTTGAGCCTCAGGATGGCGAACGCGAGGAAATGAAGACCTACCAACGTTTGCGCCAATCGCTCATAGTCGCGCGCCAGCCGTCGGAATCTCCCCATCCACGCGAACGTCCGCTCGACGACCCA
>VGLH01000138.1 GCA_016866785.1 Candidatus Poribacteria bacterium | reverse complement strand
CAACGGCAATGGGTGACGCCTCAACGACGGTGCTCTGGAGAGCTGAGAGAACCTTCGCTGCTGGTCGCAATGGTCGCCTACCAGAGCGTCAGTCTCGATCTGACTCGTAGAACTTGGGAGAGCTTGCAGTGAGGCTGACCCAAGCGCAGACGGCGTTCTTCCGCCACAACGGGTTCGCCATCTTGCCGACGCGCCTGACGCCTGACGCCGTCCAGGAACTCAGGGACGCCATCTGGCGCGACATCGAGCGCGCAGTCGAGCCGGTCGTCCGCTCCGGCGGCAGGATCGTCCGCCTCTCAAACGTCTTCGGACGCGGCGGCGTTTTCGCCCGGTTGGTGACCTGCGCCGAAATCCTCGATCCGCTCGAGTCCCTGCTGGGCCCCAACATCGAGTTCCTGCGGAACCGTCACAACCACGCGACGCTACGAGTCGGGGGCGACGGCTCCGCCTACATGCACCGCGACGTGCTCCAGTGGACGCGGACGATCGTCACGGTGCTGGTCTATCTGGAAGGCACGAACCTGGAGAACGGATGCACGCGCGTCGTGCCGGGAACCCACCTGCTGCCGGGACGCGAGGCGAACAGCCTGCACAACGACCCCGAAGTCGAGGCGTCGGGCTTGCTGGAACAGGCGGTTCCGATCCCCATGCCCGCCGGCGGACTGGTCGCCATCGACAGCATGATCTACCATGGGGCAGGCGAGAACCGCACGTCCGGGACGCGCATGAGCCTCACGCTCGGGTATCATAGCGCCGACGAGCTCGCCGGATACGAGAACCCGAAGCGCGTGCTCGTCAGAGGCGCGCGTCCCTATCACGGCAACGACGGCTGACGGCCGGCTGGGAGGGCGGCATGGGTGAGTTGGAGCAACAGATCATCGAGATGTTCCGGCGGTTGCCTGCCGACAGCCAAGCCGCCGTCCTGGACGCGCTGCGCGACGTAGCCGCGTCGGAGCCCGCGTCTCTCTCGGCATGGCTGCGGGAAGCGCAGGACGCTCGGTTCACGCCATGTCTTGATCCGAGCGGACGAGCCCCTTCTGCCAGCGAACTTGTCTGAGGAGGCAGGACTCCGAGCCTGGGTAGCCTTCGGCGATGGCAGCGGGATGAATGAAAGCTCTTCTCGACACTAACATCCTCATCCACCGCGAAGCCAGCACGGTTGTCCGCGGCGATATCGGTGTGCTCTTCCGTTGGCTCGACCGTTTGGGCTATGAGAAATGGATCCACCCAGTCAGTGCCGCAGAGATCCAGCGGCACGATGACGAACGGGTGCGCCGCTCCTTCGCGGCGAAACTGGCATCCTATGGGCAACTGCGCGCTGCGCCGTCGCTGGCACCCGAAGTCCACGCCCTGAGTCAAGAGTTGGATTCGACGGACAGTGACCGTTACGATACCACGATTCTGAACGAGCTCTATCAGGAGCGAGTCGATGTCCTCATCACCGAGGACCGAGGAATCGCGCGGAAGGCTGCCAGACTTGGCGTCGGCGATCGCGTCTTCACCATTGACGCCTTTCCGGAGAAGGCACACACTGAGAATCCGAACCTTGTCGACTACAAGGTTCTCGCTGTACGGAAGGCGCTGTTCGGTGATGTTGATGTGTCGAACGGCTTCTTCGACAGCTTCCGTGAGGACTACCCGGGCTTCGACCAGTGGTTCAGCCGCAAGAGCCAGGACGAGGCGTACGTGTGCCGACAACAGCAAGAAGTTGTGGCCTTCCTCTACGTCAAGGCAGAAGATCGGCACGAGCCCTATCACGACATCACGCCAGCCTTCTCGCCCAGACGGCGGCTGAAGATCGGGACACTGAAGGTCGAACTGAACGGGCTCAGATTAGGCGAACGTTTCCTGAAGATCGTTTTCGACAATGCACTTCGCCAGAATGTGGACGAAATCTACGTGACCATATTCCGCCGAACAGCAGGGCAAGACCGACTGGTCCGGCTACTCGAGGACTTCGGCTTTGCCTGTCATGGCACAAAGTCAAGTACCGCTGGTGAGGAACTCGTCTACACCCGGAGCATGGTGCCCCGCGCCAACAAAATGCTGCCTCGGCTCTCGTTCCCCTTCGTCAGCGGATCCGCCAGGCACTTCCTCGTACCGATCTACCCCAAGTACCATACGGATTTGCTGCCGGATTCGATCCTGAAAACCGAGTCGCCAGCGGATTTCGTTGAGCATGAGCCCCACCGGAACGCAATCAGTAAGGTCTACATCTCGCGTTCGCACTTCCGCGACCTCCGTTCCGGCGATGTCGTCGTCTTCTACCGTACGTCCGACAAACCCGGGCATGCGGTCTATCGCTCAGTTGTTACGACGCTCGGCATCGTCGAGAGTGTGCGTGCCGATCTAGCGAACGAAGTGGAGTTCATCCGCGCGTGTCGCCAACGCAGCGTATTCTCTGATAGCGAGCTTGCGGAGCACTGGCGGTATTCGTCGGCCAACCGCCCCTTCGTCGTGAACTTCCTACATGCCTACTCGTTCCCCAAACGGCCCAACATGAAGGCCCTCATCGACGGTGGCGTTATCGCTGACGTCCAATCCGCACCACGAGGCTTCGAGAGGATCAGCCCTGAGCAGTTCAAGACCATTATCGGGCTATCGAACACTGACTCGCGCCTTATTGTCGATTAGACCCAACTATGTAGACGCGATTCTGCGTGGCGACAAGCGCTACGAGTTCCGCCGCGTTATCTTCGCGCGGCCGGTCGATATCGTCATGGTGTATGCAACAGCCCCTCACTCGCGTGTCGTCGCTGAGTTCGACGTTGAGCGGATCGTCACAGAGCCGATCGGCGAACTTTGGAAGCGGACTCGATGGTCCGCCGGCCTGGACGAGCAGACCTTCTTTCGGTACTTCGAGGGTAAGCAGCAGGGCCATGCAATCCAGATCGGCGAGGTCCGGCGGTATTCTCAGCCGTTCCCTCCGCTCGAGAGGTTTCGCATGCCACCCCCTCAGTCGTTCGCGTATGTTGACAGGACAGCAGCGGTTCCACAGGCGATCCCAGCGAGGCAGAACGCGCGTCCCTGACCCATACGATGGGTTCTGAGCGTACGAGGCAGAACGCGCATGAGCCTGACGCTGGGATATCATAGCGCCGACGAGCTCGCCGGGTACGACAACCCGAAGCGCGTGCTGGTGCGAGGCGCGCGTCCCTATCACGGGAACGACACCTAGCGCCCGGGTTCCATCCCGCCTCGCCCCTCCGGAAACGACGATGGCGAGCTAGGAGACATGCATGCCCACCACCTACCAGAACTTCATCGGCGGGAAGTGGGTTCCCGCCCAGAGCGGCGAGACCTTCGAGAACATCAACCCGGCGGACACGTCCGAGATCGTCGGCATCCATCCCAACTCGAACCGAGATGATGCCCGCGCCGCGATCCAAGCCGCCCAAGACGCCTACCCCGCCTGGCGCGCCCTCGAAGCGCCCAAGCGCGGCAAGATTCTGTTCAAAGCCGCCCAAATCCTCGAAGCGCGCGCCGACGAGGTCGCCCGCGACCTGACGCGCGAGGAGGGCAAGACGCTCCCCGAGGCGAAGGGAGAGACGCTCCGCGCCGTCGAGCTGATGGAGTTCTTCGGTGGCGAGGCGCGGCGGCTCTGCGGCGAGACCTTCCCGTCGGGTCAGCCCGACACGTTCCTCTACACCCTGCGGGAACCTCTCGGCGTTGTCGGACTCATCACGCCCTGGAACTTCCCCATCGCGGTTCCCACGTGGAAGCTCCTTCCGGCGCTCATCTCCGGCAACACGGTCGTCTTGAAGCCCGCGAGCCTCGCGCCCATCACGTCGTGGCACATCGTCCGCGTTCTCGAGGAGGCGGGTCTGCCGCCGGGCGTCCTGAACATGGTCACGGGACCCGGAAGCGCCGTCGGCGAGGAGATCGCGACGAATCCCGCCATCAAGGCGGTGTCCTTCACCGGCTCCAACAGCGTCGGGACGCGGCTCTACGACACGGTGACACGCCGCGCCGCCAAGTGCCAGTGCGAGATGGGCGGCAAGAACCCCTTCATCGTCCTCAATGACGCCGATCTCGACAAAGCCGCCGACCTGGCGATCGCCGGGGCGATGTTCTCGGCGGGACAGAAGTGCACGGCGACCAGCCGCGTCATCGCCGAAAGACCCATCGTCGAAGCCCTCACGGAGCGGATCGTCGCCAAGGCGAACGCCCTACGCGTCGGGAACGGCTTGCGCGAGGGCGTCCAGGTCTGCCCCGTCGTCGATGAGAACCAGTTGAAGAGCATCCTGAGCTACATCGAGATCGGGAAGGCGGAAGGCGCGAAGCTCCTCGCCGGCGGCAGACGCCTGACGGGCGGCGGTTACGATCGCGGCTGGTACGTCGCCCCGACGGTGTTCGGCGATATGAAGCCGTCCATGCGGATCGCCCAGGAGGAGATCTTCGGGCCCGTCGTCGGGATCATCGCGGTCGATTCGCTCTCCGAGGCGCTGGAGATCGCCAACGACGTCGCCTACGGACTCTCGGCGGGCATCTGCACGCGCGATCTGCGCCGGACGTTTGAGTTCGTCCACGGGATCCAAGCGGGACTCGTCCACGTGAACGCTCAGACGGCGGGCGCGGAGGTCCAGGTTCCCTTCGGCGGGTACAAGAGCTCCAGCACGGGAACCCGCGAGCAGGGCAAGGTCGCCGTCGACTTCTTCACGCAGATCAAGACCGTCTACCTGCACTACGACACGTAGGAGGACCTTAGCGTGGCACGCTCGACATCGAGGAGCGCACTTGCGTCCGTCGCGCGGCACATGGAGGATTTCGAGGCATCGCAACAAGTACCATGTCAGCTTCCACGTCCAGGCTGATCGACTCGCTAACTTCTCATGGTTCACCATGGAAACCGCCTACACGGCACCAGAGTATCTTACTATCGCGGATGGCTTGTTGGGATGGCTTCTATCCGGCCATAGTCGATCCTGCTAGACCGTGACAGGTGGAAGCGCGTGATCAAATACATCGGATCCAAGCGTGTGCTTGTTGACTCCATCGTATGTGCCGTGCAGGCGATCGCCAACGCAAGCACCGTGGTTGATCTGTTCTCGGGAACGTCCAGGGTAGGGCATGCGCTAAAGAAGCACGGATATCGCGTCGTAGCGAACGATCACAATGCGTATGCTCATGTCCTCGCACAATGCTACATAGAAGCGGACCGCGGTGACGTAGAACGTGAGGCAACTCGCCTCATCGCTGAATTCAACCGTCTACCTGGGAAGCCCGGCTATTTCACGGAGACCTTCTGCAGACGTTCGCGGTTCTTTCATCCAAAGAACGGTGAGCGCATCGACGCGATACGCGATTCCATCCGCGCCAAGGGTCTAGAGAAGGACTTGGAGGCAGTGCTGCTCGTGTCACTGATGGAAGCTGCCGACCGCGTTGACTCGACGACAGGCCTACAGATGGCGTACCTCAAAGAGTGGGCGCCACGAGCGCACAACGATCTGGTGTTGCGCATGCCCGACGTGCGTCCGAGGGCACGGAATGGCAAAGGCGAAGCCCATAGAATGGATGCTCTGGATGCAGCCTGCGTCTTGGAGGGCGACATCGCCTACGTCGATCCTCCCTATAACCAGCACTCATATCTTGCGAACTACCATATCTGGGAAACGCTCGTTCTTTGGGATGAACCGGAGGTCTACGGAGTAGCGTGCAAACGCCTTGACTGTCGATTGCGCCGCAGCGATTTCAACTCCCGCCGCAAGTTTCACGCCTCCTTCGCCCGGCTGATATCACAGATACAGGCGCCAGTACTAATCGTCTCTTTCAGTAACGAAGCGTTCATTTCTCGAGAGGAGGTCAGTGGGCTCCTCAGCCGTCGTGGTAGCGTAATGGTGCTTGACCATGACTACAAGAGATACGTGGGTGCGCAGATTGGCATCTATGACCCGCAGGGGAGGAAAGTTGGGAAGGTTAGCCACGTACGCAATACGGAACATCTATTCATAGTTGTTCCGGACGGGTCCGCGAAGGTACTACAGAGGCAGACGATTCAGCCGGATCGGCAGTTATCCCTGTTCTCGACGGACGCACCAACGTGAGCTCTTCATGCTGGATTCAGAGACCACTTTGCCCACTACCATGACCAATCCGTTGTATCGAGCTGCCCAGCTCGCCGCCGCCCCAGCGTTTGAGAAGCCGCACGGCGCGACCTTCGCGCTGGGCGGGTTCGTCGGCGAGCGGCTGTCCGCCAACGTGGAGAGCTGGCTCCTCTCGGCTCCCCGGGCGAACCCGGCGATGCTCCAGATGTTCCGCGACCAGGAGCGGAACCCCCGCCGCGACCTGCTGCCGTGGTCGGGCGAGTTCGTCGGGAAGTACCTCATCTCGGCGATCCAGGCGTGGAGGCTCACGCGGGATGGCCGGCTCAAGGCGCTCATCGCCCGCGTCGTCGCCGACCTAATCGACGCGCAGCAGCCCGACGGCTATCTGGGCCCCTTCCCGTCCGAAACGCGCCTCACGTCGGATCAGTGGGACGTATGGGGGCATTACCACTGGATGCTCGCCCTGCTGATGTACCGCGACGACACCGGCTCCGAAGCCGCGTTGACCGCCGTGCGAAAGGCGGGCGACCTGCTCCATCGCACCTTCGTGGAGGGCGGCGCGCGGATGAAATCGCCGGAGCAGAACCTGGCGATCCTGCACGGCGCGTGCCTGCTCTACGAGGCGACGGCGGAGCCGACCTATCTGGAGCTCGCCCAGTGGGTCATCCACGAGCAGAGCGAGCCCGATAGCTGCGGCTACATCGAGGACGCGCTGGAACGCAAGGAGATCCAGGACTTCCGCGCCCGCCGCTGGGAAGGGCTCCACTGCATCCAGGGCATCGCGGAACTGGGCTTCATCACGGGCGATTCCCTCTACCACGACGCGTTCCGCCATATCTGGTGGGAGATGCTCAAGGGCGACCGTCACAACACGGGCGGCTTCACGTCCGGCGAGGCGTGCCAAGGGAACCCCTACCACCAGGGAGCCATCGAGACCTGCTGCACAGTCGCCTGGATCGCCCTGACGATCGACATGCTCCGATTGACAGGCGACTCGCGGATCGCCGACGAGCTGGAGCTCTCGACGCTCAACGGCATCCTCGGCGCGCAGCATCCGTCGGGGCGCTGGTGGACCTACAACACGCCGATGGACGGCGACCGCAAGGCGAACGCGCACGAGATCGTCTTCCAGGCGCGGCCCGGTTCCCCGGAGCTCAACTGCTGCTCCGTGAACGCCCCGCGCGGCATCGGCGCTCTCAGCGAATGGGCGGTCATGAACGCGTCGGATGGCGTCGTCGTCAACTACTACGGGCCCGGGACGTTCACGATCCCAACGCCGTCGGGTTCCGTGACGATCCGTCAGGAGACGGACTACCCCGTCGGCGGAACCATCCGGCTGACAGTCGGACCGTCCGCGTCGGAGCGGTTCGCGCTCTATGTGCGCATCCCGGAGTGGTCGCGCAGCAACCGGCTCTCCCTGAACGGCGAGGACGTGGGTCCCGTCCAGCCGGGCGCGCACCACCGGCTCAGCCGCGAGTGGGCGGACGGCGACGCGCTGGAGCTCCGGCTCGACATGTCCCCCTACTTCTGGGTCGGCGAGCGGGAACTCGAGGGCAAGACCTCCATCTTCCGGGGGCCCATCCTGCTGACGTATGATCGCTACTTCAACGAGGTGGACCCCGACGCCGTCCCCGCGCTGGACGCGGCGCATCTCCGGCTGGAGCCGATCCCGTGGGAGGGATGGGTGACGCCGTGGATGCTCTACAAGGCGCGGGGGATCGGGGGTCAGCGGATCGTCCTGTGCGACTACGCGAGCGCGGGCGCGACCGGCACGCCCTACCGCACCTGGCTGACCGTCGAGGGCGTCGAGCCGGCGCCCTTCAGCCGCGAGCATCCGAAGCGCATCTCACGTCCGGCGTGACATGGGAGCCCCGTCGGAACGGAGGAACCGACGCCGACATTGCCGCCACCGTCCGGAGTGGCTACTCCTGGGACAGCTGACCGCATCGTGACGGCATCGCCCGCCAGCGTGCGCTCGGGCTGACCCACTCGCAGAGGCTCGATCCCTCCCGGACGCTGGCGCGCATTCACCCGCCGCATGCAAGTCACGATACGGTCGTGGCGCGGAAAGTCGCCATGTCCCCAACGACAGGCGTCCGTTCCGTAGCATGCGGAAGGATAGGGATGGGATACCGCGATTTGACCAAGGAACTGGAATCCATCCATCACGCCATGGCATCGGCAAAGGTCAGCGCTCTCGTCGAGTCGCCCGACGAAACCGTCGATCTGGCGACGCTCTACGCCGTGCTGCGCGGCGAGCAGGACGGCGCGTCGCTGCAGGGCAAGCGCGTCACACAGCCCTTCCGCATCTCGGACGCCGGACTGGAGCCAGCCGAAGGCGATATCGGGCGATGGACCGTGTCGGTTCCCGTCGATCTCGTGGGCGTTTCATTCGACGACGAAGCCGACTTCTCCGGCGCCGAATTCCACCAACCCGCGCGGTTCGCCGGCGTTCGATTCGGCGGTTCCGCCACGTTCATGCACGCACGGTTCCAGGCGGACGCGGACTTCGCAGGCGCCGAGTTCAGCCACGATGCCAACTTCGCGTCGGCGCGGTTCGACGCGGTCGCGAGCTTCGTAGCGTGCCATTTCGTCGCCGAAGCCAACTTCATCGTGGCGGAGTTCCGGGGCGCCGCCGACTTCGTCAGCGCGCAGTTCGACTCGGTCACGAGCTTCCTGCACACGCGCTTCCTGTCTACGGTGGATTTCCGCGTCGCCCACTTCACGGCGTCCGTGGATTTCATGGGCGCCAGGTTCGCGGAGCCCGCCGACTTCGAATCGGTGCGCTATTGGCGCGATCTCATCTCGCAAGCATGGCGCCATTGGTGGTGGAGCCGCGTTCCGGAAGCGCTCCACGGGCGCGCCTGGACGCGCCGGCTGTTCTGGCGAACGGACGACGGGGCGCGAGCGCTCACACGGACGATTCGATGGCTTGCCAACAACCGCCTCACGGGCACCCTCACGTGCCTGCGCCTACCTCGCAACCGACCTGCGGGACCGATCACGCCGGCGACGCAGTTCATCATGGACCCCAACGCGATCAACGAGGTGACCAACCCGCGCTTCAAGCGCTACGTCGCCGACCAGTTCTACGTGCGGGCGTTCTGCCGTGATCACCGGGGAGTGGGCGTCCTGTGGCGGTGGTCGTGCGACTATGGGCGGAGCCTATCGCTGCCGTTCATCTTGTCGCTGGCGCTCGTGACCGCCTTCGCCGGGCTCTACCGACTCGCCTTCCACGGTCAGTTCATGTTCACCAATGCTGACCTGGGTCCCACGCAGGGGCACGAGATCGGTTTCTGGAACCTCATGTATTACAGCGCGGTGACCTTCACGACGCTGGGCTTCGGCGACATCGCGCCAGCCAGCCTTGCCGCGCGCTTCTGCGTCATGGTCGAGGTCGTGGCGGGATACGTGATGCTGGGCGGGCTCATCAGCATTCTGGCGAACAAGGTCGCGCGGCGCTCGTAGGTCATGCTCTGAGTGGAGGCTCGACTGATGCATCTCGCCATCCCGTGCCCATACTGCCAAGACCGGACGATCAAGCGACATGTCCGCATCAGTGAGCAGACCCGATGCCAGACATGCGGCAGACTCATCGAAGTGCGCGCATCCGATGTTCGCGTCAGCAAAGCGCAGTCGGATGCACTGGTCGCGGAGCGAGGAACCCACCTGCCGCCCATCTGGAAGCTAGAGCAGGAGCTCGCCTGCCCCGTGCCCCGCCGCGCCGTTCCGAGGTGGGAGAGGCTTCTGGGCAGCATGGTGGCATATCCCTTCTATGTGTGGTACTTCTTCTACAAAGAGTATTTTGATATTGGCGCCGAGCGCCTACCGGACTTCGGTGAGATCCTTGCCACAGTTCCGTGGGTGTGGCCGTTGATAGTGCCCGCCGGGCTGCTCGTTGGCGCCATGGTATGGGGGTCCGACCGACGACGGGGCAGGCGCGACGCTTCTCTCGTTCGATTCGGCACGGCGACCTGCGGTAGGGTGCTACGAACCACGTTCTTCATGGGCGTTGTTGTCTACGATACGCCGGAGCCCTTAACCCTAAAGTGCTCTGTCGGCTAGCGTCAGCCCGGCGACCCACTGACGATCCTCTACGACCCACTCAAACCGTGGAGCGCAAAACCTTATTACAAGTGCATCTATAAGGCGGTGCGACCCCGGGGCTGAGCGCATGCGAGAAGCTCCTGACGCGCTCGATGCGACGCTGGGGTTCGGCGACATCGCGCCAGCCAGCCTTGCCGCGCTTCTGCGTCATGGTCGAGGTCGTGGCGGGATACGTGATGCTGAGCGGGTTCATCAGCATTCTGGCGAACAAGGTCGCGCGGCTCATTTAGCACTACAAACGCAGTTATGGTAGAATCGTCCGTGGAGAGCGGAGGACTCCTTCATGGACGAGAAACGTCGCACGTGGGAAGCGGAACTGATCGAAGTACATCAACGAATTGCGCGGCACTTTC
>VGLH01000137.1 GCA_016866785.1 Candidatus Poribacteria bacterium | reverse complement strand
CCACAACCGCACCGTATTGTCATACGAACCCGAGGCGAGCGTCCGACCGTCCGGGCTGAAAGACACCGACCGGACATAGTCCGTATGCCCCGCGAGCGCCGCGGCTTTCCGGCGCGACGCCACGTCCCACAACCGCACCGTCTTGTCCCAAGAACCCGAGGCGAGCGTCCGACCGTCCGGGCTGAAAGACACCGACACGACCTGATTCGTATGCCCCGCGAGCGCCGCGACTTCCCGGCGCGACGCCACGTCCCACAACCGCACCGTATTGTCCCAAGAACCCGAGGCGAGCGTCCGACCGTCCGGGCTGAAAGACACCGACACGACCCAAGAAGTATGCCCCGCGAGGGTGGCGACGGGTTTCGCGGTCTGCGCGACGGCGTTCACCGCCCACAGGGCGCAAACCAGCAGGCAACCTACGCGTGCGCTCGCGGATGGGCGTTTCCGGTGCGGCAAGGCAGAAATACGAATGAACGCGCCCATGTGGCAAGACAACATCGGGTCTACCTCCGTGTCTGGCGGCTAATCGGCGCGGGGTGTGATCGGGAATAGGATAGCCAACTACGGTCGGTGACTGAAGTGTTGCCCTTCGTCGTACGCGGTCTAGCGCACAGTGACGATGCCTTCCACCAGCGCCCTCGCGGGCACCGAGCCGTTGGCTGAGTCGCGAAGGTCGGCGCGGTTGATCTTGATCGCGCTCGTTCCTGTGCTGACGGCGCGGAACGTCAGCCGTGCGATCGCGCCACGGCCCGAAGCCCCAGGCGGATCGCCGAGGCCTACTCCAGTCGTCAGCTCCACAGTCCTGGGCGCAGACTGGTCCCACCAGAATCCGAGCTTGCCGCCTCCAGATGTGAGGAAATCGCCCTTGTGCACGTCCTGCAGCTCGATCGGTCCCGGCTCGTAGCTGAACGTCGCATGCGCCAGCATCAGGTTGCTGACCTCCTCAGCGATGAGCTCGACCGTGAAGGTCTTGCCGGCCGCGACTTCCGACCTGCGCGGGCGGAGCATCAACGCGGGTCCCGTGACGGCGTTGACCGCGAACGCGCGCGTTGCGGGCGTCGGTTCCTCGCGATTGTCGATGTCCCTGCCCTTTACCGAGAAGGCGTAGGCTCCCTCCCCCTGCTTTCGCACCGATTCCGAACCGATGCCGAAGCTCCCTGGATCGTCGTGCAACCAAGCGCCGTTGTCTGGCGTTCCCAGTTCCGAACAGAGCGGAACTGATTGGGGGTGCCTGTCATGCACGATCGGACTTCGGAAGTGTCCCGCACCGGTTCCGAAGCGACTTCCGAACTCGCCACGAAGTGGGTTCCGAAGCCGGAGGCAGCTCGCCTCCTCGCAGAGAGAAACGGCCGCGATGCCCCTTACTCAGACAAGTGGCTTCGGGAGCTGGAAAAACGAGGGGAGATCGAGACCAGGCGAGAAGGCGGAAGAGTACTTGTTCGGGTGGAAGTGACTTCTGAAGTCGCTTCCGAACCCACTTCCGAAGCGCTCCCAAATACTTCCGAACTTACTTCGGAACTAATTCAGCAGGTCCGCCTTCAGTACGAGTCGTTGACGGTTCAGCTTGATCGCGCCCACGAAGCACTTCAGAAGTCGGCGGAAGATCTTCGGAAGAAGGACGAGGACCTCGCCCAGACTCGGCGGCAGTTGGATGCCGTTACTGGCTTCCTCATTGCTTCGCTCGTCCGGCCCGAGCGACTTCGGAAGTCTTCGGAAGTGAGTTCGGAACTGGTTCTGGCGTCCGACGTGGAGAGCGCCGCAGGTATGCCCGCAGATACTGCCCGTGATTCGGTGGCGGCGAGGGATGAGACTTCCGAAGTGAGTTCCGAAGCGATTCCCGGCAGGGGTATCGAGCGGCGACCAACCCGACGAATCGGCAAGAGGCCAGGTCGGCTGCGCCTGGCATGGCTGGTTCTGACCGGTCAGATGGGAGCACCTGTGTAGCGGCCCATGCGGCTTCTCGGCACCGGATCAGGTATTGAGCTCTTCCAGCCGCTGCTGGTACTGCTCGTTGAGCGCCTGGAAGCGCTCCGGATATTGTTCCCGCAAGCGTGAGTCGACCATGGCAGTGAGCGCCCCGCCGGAGTCGTAGGCATCCCTGGGCGTGGTGCGAGCTTTCACATAGCTGCGCGCGAACGGCGCCTCCGTGAAGAGACCATCGATGGTTGCACCGAAAGCGGACGGCTCTTCGTGGAGTATCTGCTTGCAGATCTCGTGTGCCGCTTCATCCCACTCGCCTCTCAACTGGTTCTTCCGCTCGTCGTCCTTCCACTGATTGCCACTGCGAGCTCGAGGACCTTCTGGCTTCTCCGCATCAGCCGATTGCGTGTAGTCCCCGCGGATTGCCTCTATGAGGAATCCGGGTCGGTTCCTGATCTTCGACTTGGGCTGTGCAGCCAGCAGAGCGATCTTCTCACGGACGTAGGCAGCAAAGTCACTACGGCCGTTCGCCCGCCTGGATGTCACGTAGTCCCAGTCCTTCTGCACAACAATCACGGCTTCGCTCTCCGGCAGACCAGCATCCACGAGTTCCTGAACGAGCTGTGCGTGTCGGCTCGGCTGTGGAGCGTCCTGATCGGCTGTTTGTAGCGCCTGAGGCAACTCCGTCCGATTCCTGATCCGGAACTTCACGGCGGTCACACGGCGCTTCTGGCGCTTGTAGCCCGCCTCGACGCGCAGGTCGGTGAGTCTGTTAATCTCCTCCAACGGATCTTTGATGACCCACTTATTCAGTTTCTTGAACTCAGGGTAGACCCCATCCGCCAGCCCCATGAGTTCTCGGAACGTCGCCACTGGTATCCACGGTGTTTCCCCGCTTCCGCTCTCCCGCCGAGTCCAGTGCACGCAGATTTCGTACAGTGCTAGCGCATGCTTGCTACTGAATCGGTTCTGGATTGCCAGACTGATCCGCGCGTAGATCCTTGGGTTGTTGAGCTTCGCTCTCAGGTCCGTGTCGAACGCATAGGTCACGATGCCGCGGTGGATTCGGACGCGCGACAGCAGTGTGTAGAAGCCCCAATCACTATCGCCATCCGCGCCCAGAACATCCCATTTCAGAACGTTCTGGCCAATGCCTTCAAGGGTCTGCTTGAGGTGGTCGACATTCCTAGTCTGGATACCGAGCCGGCGCATGAGTTCTGCGACACTGATCGAGTGCTCGTCGCGGTCCAGAAGATGGTCGTAGGCGTGGTAGAGAAGGTGGTTCCATGACTGTCGCTGGAGAAGAGTCATCTCGTTCGCGACGTGGATTGCCTCTTTGGCTTTGATAACGTAGGGGCCAGGTTCTGTGAGCGCTACTTGGCGTTCCTGGCTCTGAGGCTTTGGCATGTCGGGCATCCTCTGCTGGCTGGTCAGTAGCCTACCCAACATCGGTGAAGACATCAAGGGGTATCTCTTCACCGTACGTTCTGTTGTCCCAGGCAGCACCTGCGATAGCAACCGTCGCGGCGATGCTACGGGCGTTCACCGGTGTTGATCACAAATCACTGTACCTTAGCGAGGGTCTGTCTGCTCTCGCCGACCTCTAGAGCGCCTAAGCGACCTGCCAGAAGGCTCGGAACCGAAAGTCTCGGACAGTGCCGTGACCACCATCACAAATCCCTTCACCTGTCAGCACAAATCCCTTCACCTGTCAGCACAAATCCCTTCACCTGTCATCACAAATCCCTGTACCATACTGGCGATAGAATCCGATGAACACTGGGATTGCGGCGCGTACAAATGGTACAAATGGTACAAGTACTACAACAGACGCCGAGTCTGCTCTGTTGTTGCCTTCTATCCTCCCAATGTCACGCGGAGCGATAGGCGGCAATCCCAGTTCTCTGCCACTCGTGATCAATGCCGTGGATCCTGAGCTCATCGTCTCTTCTGCCTCCCATGTGCTTCCCAACCTTGCGTCCGGAGGCCGCGGACCAGCTCGCCATCTTTTCGACACGAACGAGCAACGGCCGCCACGACTTCTTGCCCGGCCGATCACCTTGATCCAGACTCAATGCGGCGCAGGCGGGCGCGCTGGCTGCGACGGTGTCTGGACGCCTGGCCGAGGACGGAAGTGTGCGTCTTGGCGATCCTTCGTTTGGGGCGCCCAGCCTCCAGAAACTGTTCCCGGGACGCCCCGACGGGCCCATGGCGTTGCCCGATTTACCTGATCGTCCAACGCGTACCCCAGAGGCGAACCACCTGCTTCGGGAGCTGCAGCAATCCGATGTCACGGGCGCACGCCGCCGCGACATCGGAAAACGGCTGGCGGAGATCGAGGACCCGCGGCGTGGCGTCGGCGTGTGGAGCGGCGTGCCAGACATCGAGTGGGTCTTCGTCTCACCGGGAGGCAACGTGGACATCGAGGGGTCCCGCAAGAGCGTGTCGCCGTTCTACCTCGCTCGGTATGACGTAACGTACGGTCTGTATGAAGCGTTCGTGAAGGCTTCGGACGGGTTCGCCAATCCGCAGTGGTGGCAGGGCCAACCATCTGGCCGCGATCTGAGGAACCAAGCCAACCGGCAACTGAACGCTCCGCGGGAGAACGTAACGTGGTACCAGGCGGGGGCTTTCACGCGTTGGCTCAACGCGCGGTTGAGGGCGCAGAGCGCGTCCGTCTCCGCTGGGAGCGTTCGCGTCAACGGTCTGGTTTGGGAGGTTCGCCTTCCTACGGAGTGGGAGTGGCAGTGGGCGGCTCAGGGGGTTCTGAGCAGCGTTCCTTTCCGTGGGGAGGCTGGCAGGAAGGACGCGCAGACACCGATCAGTCCGACTTACGTGGAACGACCGCCGTGGGTATGTACCCAGGAGGATCGGCGGCGAGCGGCGTTCTGGACCTGTCGGGGAACGTGGGGAGTGGTGTCTGAACAAGATCAGCCTTCTTTACGCTACGACAGTGGATGCAAGCAATGACTGGAGGGCTCTGCGGGGCGAGTCGCTCAACCTCATTCCCGGGATCGCCTCCTCGTCGATCCGCAGCTACAACCCCCCGCACAGCCGGAACGGCAGCATCGGCTTTCGGGTGGGGTTGTTCTCTCCTCAATGAATCTTTGATCTCTTATAGGGCGCGAAGCGCCCGTATCAGGTCTCTGTATGGGCATACGGGCCGTGTAAGGACGAAGGTCTGTCCATACGGGCAATGACTGCGCGTTTGGCACACGGCTCGTCAGCCGGAACCGACGAACACGTTCGGTGGCGGCGGCTTTGCATTCCCACAGAACGCATCCCACCAAAGCCCATCGGGACGGGATGTCGCGCCAAACCTATGGAGCGGCGAGTGGCGGCGGAGGGAATTCATCATCAGCGACTCTCAGGAACAGGGACGCTCCATCCGCCACAGCGCTGGGATATGGACGGCGGGCTTCCTCCCAGCTCCCCGTATCGAACAAGCGCAGTTGGGCGTCCGACGAGACGTCCTTCGGCATGCGGATCGACTCCATCCACGCCACAAGCGGGTGCCGCTTGTCGACATGGGTTACGCGGTATCCGTGACGTTTCCTCGTTCCCAGAATCGCGCGGCAGCAGCTCAACGCCTTCTCTTCGGACAGGAACTCGTATGAGCGCGTCCGGAGTTTGCCTCGTAGGCGCCCCCACTGGGCAACGACGAGGTACGGGACGTCAGCGTAGGCATCCACTCCGAGGACGAGCCGGTACCGCCGCAGTCTGTTCCGGGGTTCGTCCACAGCGTGTAGCTCAATGATGTGCCGTTCACGCACAAGACATCCCATGGTCGATGTTCCTCGCGATGACGTCGCCGCTACTTGCGTGGTCGCCAGCGTTACAGTTCCAGTTCCCTCGGCGGACCGGCTGTCCACTCTTGGCTTATAGGCCGCTCGTTCCCGCATTGAGCGCGTGACACGTCGACGTTTCGGGCTTCTCTGGATCCGCCGGCGTAGGTGAGGAGTCTGCCCTGCATGGCTAATGCAACACTACAGTCAGATCGCTCCGATTCAGATGGCCCGCCAACCCGCATGAGTGTGGATGCTCTCCGCCCATAATGCAACAGAAGGGCTATTCCGTTGCATCCTATCGACCGCGGACGTATGGTATCCTGTCGGCGAGACGGATGCAGAACGGAAGGAGGGCGCCGTGGCAACCACCGTGGAACAGGTACTGCGCCAGATTGAGACCTTGACCGACGAAGAACGCCGAAGGGTGCGCGACGCGTTGGACAAGCTCGTAGCCGCAGAGCCCCAACCGACTCCCGCGCAGAGGAGAATGCTGGAAGCCGGTCTGATCCGCAATGTCGCCGATCCCCGCAAGCGCGCAGCGTTCTTCCGGAATCATCGCCCGATCAAGCTCGAAGGGGAGATCATCTCCGAACGGATCCTCGCGGAACGACGATAGAGCAGTTCCGTCAGGGCTGCACGAACTACCCCAATGGGGTATACTAGGTAGTACTCCGGGCGGGGTTGGGCGCGTCCATGCAAGTTGAGTGGGACGAAGACAAGAACGACGCCAATATCCTCAAGCACCGAGTCGACTTCGAGACGGCGAGTCGCGTCTTTGAAGACCCACTCCGGACGGACACCCAAGATGATCGGGAAGATTACGGCGAGGAGCGTTGGGTCTCTACCGGATACGCTGGTCCTCGCCTTCTGACCGTCGTCTACGTCGAGCGTAGTGGAATCCTTCGGCTCATCTCTGCTTGGAAGTCGACCCGAGAAGAGAGGCGCGCGTATGAATCCGCTCAGTCATCAGGAACGTGATGAACTGCTTGCCGAGTTGGATGCGATGAGCGATGAGGAAGTGGAACGGCGCGTTCGGGAGGATCCTGACGCGCCAAACCCTGGAGTAGTTCTGCCGCGCCGGCGCATCGCGTTGGCAAGGAGGATTCGGCTGCAGTTGGGGATGTCGCAGTCTGAGTTTGCCCATGCGTACGGATTCCCCCTCAGGACACTTCAGAAGTGGGAACGCCACGAACGCGAGCCATCCACGGCGACGATGGCATACCTGCACGCGATCTCGGCTATGCCTCAGGCGGTAGCAGAAGCGGTTGCTGAGGGGTTTGATCGCATGAAGGCATCGTAGAAAACAAGGCGCTGGAGCCCTGCGAACAGCCGATCAGATCCGCTGAATGAACACGAAGACGATCCGATACCTGACCCAAGACGAGCTACGGCGGCTCCTCGGTGCCATTCCGACAGGCAGCAAGCAGGGGAAACGCGACAAGGCGCTCCTGTACCTTGCGTACCGGATGGGACTGCGCGTCTCAGAGGTCACAAGTCTTCACGTCGACGACATCGACCGTGGCCGCCGACGCATCACGATCCGCCGCGTGAAGGGATCCTACGGCGGCGAGTATTCGTTGCCGCCGGATTGCTGGAAGCTGATCGTTTCCTATCTTCGCACGCGAGCCGACGACCTTCCCTACCTCTTCATCTCCAACCGAGGAAATCCGCTTGACCGGACGGTCGTCTTCCGAGCGATCAAGAGATACGCGAAGCTGGCTGGGATCCCGGAGTCGAAGGTCAGTCCCCATGCGTTGAAACACAGCCTCGGCACGCACATGCTCGAGGCAGGATGCGACATCGCCGAGGTACAGGATCAGCTAGGCCACCGGAACATCCAGAACACGATGGTCTATGCGAAGATCACGAGCAAGAAGCGAGATGAGATCGCCCGTCGGCTTGACCTGAGCAACGCCATCGTATGATGAAGCACCCAGAGCTAGGTGGATTGTCCCCATCGACTCGGAGCTTCTTCGTGGTGCTTCCGCACATCCCGCGTGTTCTCTCGTTGTGTGATGGTTTGGGGCGGCCTCTCCGCGTTGGGGGTGGACCATGGCGATGGTCGGCAGTATGTTCATGCTCAGCCCTGGGCACCAGCTTGCACCGCGACCTGCTCAGAAACCGGGGTCCGGAACCGTCGTCTGAGACCCTGTCGATGTCGTGCCCTGAGCTCACGAGTCGATCTCGCAGCTACCGAACCCGTTCCTCGTCGGACTGGACGCGATGGCTCACACGGCGTGACGGCACGCTCAGAGCCATCCATTCCCGGGCCTCGTCGTAGGACATGACTTGAGGGGGCCTCGGTCGTGCATCCGGCTGAGGAACAGGACACATTGCCCGACCGCAGGAGATCAGTGTGAATCACAGCGAGATCGTCAGCCTGCTTTGGGGCATCGCCGACCTAATCCGCGACACCTTCAAACGCGGCAAGTATCAGGACGTCATCCTACCCCTGACCGTCCTACGCCGGCTTGACTGCGTGCTTGCGCCGACCAAAGCGAAGGTGCTGGCAACGCACGTACGCTTCCAAGGCGAGCTCGACAACCTTGACGAGCTGCTTGAAGGAGTGTCAGGGTACGCGTTCTCCAATGCGTCCCTATACGATTTCGACAGGCTTACCGACGATCCGACGAACACGGCAGCGAACCTCCGCAACTATATCGCCGGGTTCAGCGAGAACATGCGCGAAGTTCTCGAAAAGTTCGACTTCGACAACACAATCAGCAAGCTGGACGAAGCCGGGCTTTTGTTCAAAGTGCTCGAACGTTTCAAGGAGGTCGACCTTCATCCCAACAAGGTGGACAACCCCACCATGGGGATGATCTTCGAGGAGCTGATCCGCAAGTTCAACGAAGCGCTGAACGAGAACCCCGGCGAGCACTTCACGCCGCGCGACGTGGTGCATCTGATGGTAGTCCTCATGCTCGCCGGCGATGAATCGCGCATCGGCGACCCCACGAAGGTGTTTAGTGTCTACGACCCGTGTTGCGGATCCGGCGGAATGTTGATGATTACCAAGGAACATGTCACCGTCGGCGTGCGCCGTAACGGAGACATGATCCGTCCGGCAACCGATCCGACGGCGAAGATCTATCTTTTCGGCCAAGAGGTGAACCCGGAGACATGGGCAGTCTCGAAGTCGGACCTGTTCATGAATGACCCGACCGGGGAAGATGCCAAAAGAATCGAGTTCGGAAGCGTCTTGTCGAACGACCGCCATGCGAGCCGCACTTTCGACTATATGATCGCGAATCCGCCGTACGGCAAAGACTGGAAGCGCGACGAAGACGCTGTTCGGAAAGAACATGAGAACAGCAATGGCAGGTTCGCCCCCGGTCTACCACGGATCAGCGACGGCCAACTCCTCTTTCTGCTCCACATGTTGTCGCGTCGAAAAGAACCCCAGAACGGATCGCGCATCGCGATCATTATGAACGGTTCGCCGCTTTTTACGGGCGATGCCGGGAGCGGCGAGAGCGAAATCCGCCGTTATGTCCTCGAAAACGACTTCCTTGAGGCGATTGTCGCGTTGCCGGAGCAACTCTTCTACAACACGGGTATCGCAACCTACATTTGGTTGCTCACCAACCGCAAAGCGCTGCATCGCCTAGGCAAGGTGCAACTCATTGACGCGTCGTCGTTCTGGGTTCCGATGCGGAAGAGCCTCGGCGACAAACGGCGCGAAATACCCTTCGAACGAGCAGAAGACATCCTCAGAGTCCTCACCGAGTTCAAAGACGGCGCGGAGGAAGAAGCTGTCGTCAGTCGCATCTACCCGACGACGCACTTCGGGTTCCGCAAGATCACCGTCGAGCGTCCGTTGCGGCTCAGCTTTCAAGCGACGCCCGAACGCATCGCCCAACTCGACAACGAAAAGGGGTTCCAGAGCCTCGCCGAGTCGAGGAAAAAGGGGACCGCCGGCGAGATGGAGCAAGCGGTCGGACGCGCCCAGCAGGAGACGATCCGGAAACTCCTGCGCTCGTTGCCGGACACGCTCTTCACAAACCGGGATGAGTTCGAACGCGCGTTGAACAGCGCGGCGCGGAAACTGAACGTCTCGCTTCCGGCGTCGGTGAGGAAGGCGATTCTTTCGGCTCTCTCCGAGCGCGACGAAAACGCCGCGATCTGCCGCGACAAGGACGGCAATCCCGAACCGGACCCGGAACTCCGCGACACCGAGAGCGTTCCGCTCTCTGAGAGCGTCGAAGCCTTCTTTGAGCGCGAGGTGAAGCCTCACGCGCCCGACGCCTGGATTGACACATCGAAACGCGACGAGAAAGACAAACAGGTCGGTATCGTCGGCTACGAAATCAACTTCAATCGCTATTTCTACCGCTACACGCCGCCGCGTCCGCTTGAGGAGATCGAGGCGGACATCCGCGAGATCGAGCAGGACATCGTACGGATGCTCGCCGAGGTGACCGGCAGCAGTGCCGGTTGAGCAACGCCGTGCATCGCAACCCGTTGCCGTCCCTGTGACTCAACCGGCGTCCCTGTGCTTTCGCCTCACCAACGGTGGTGGAGCACACCTGATCAAACGTCGGCACTTGCATCTAAGTGCCGACGTTCATTACGATATGACTATGAATACTGGTCGTATCACGACGGATCATCTCCGCGAAGCGGGCGTCGGGGCGTTCTTCCGTCTCCGCGACGTTGCTCCGCTCGGCGTCTCGTACTCGACGCTTCGGCGGCTTGTGACCCACGGAGAGGTTCAAAAAGTCGGCGCGGGACTCTATCGGCTCAGCGACGCCGATCCTGTCGAACTAGAGACGGTCGCGATGGTCGCATCCGCCGTTCCC
>VGLH01000136.1 GCA_016866785.1 Candidatus Poribacteria bacterium | reverse complement strand
CGCCTACGCGTTGGGCTACTTGTACGCGTTGGGCTACTTGGTGGGCGAAGCGGCGCGAGATGCTCTCTACGCGAAAAACACAGGAGTCCTACTCCCCGCTCTTCGTCCTCCTGAAGCACCGGATCCCTCGCGCGCGCAAACGGATGCAGAACATCCGTCGCGACGCCTATCAACGGTGGATACTCCTCGTCGCACCCACTGTCCCAACTTAGCGGAGCAGGTCAGCGATCCCACTTGACCGGCAGTCCATAGTTGTCTACATAGGGGCACGGTGACACGGCACGCCTCCTGGAGCACCTTCGATGGACCAACTGCTCGACTTCTTCGGACGCGTCAGTACGCTGCTGGAGACGCTCGCCGAGACGCGCTACAAGGGAATCATCCTTTCGGCAGTGACCATCACGGTTCTGGTCGTTATCCGCAGCGTTTCGACACGCGCTGTCCGTCACTACGTCCGGCGGCACGCCTACAAAGAGGAAAACGTCGAGAACTTCATGGCGACGTGGGGCTACGTCTGGACCGGAATCATCGCCGTGTTCGGGATCGTGAGCCTCAGTGGATCGCTCCAGGTTCTCGGACTGTCCGCCGGCTTCCTGGGGATGGTGCTCGGCTGGTCGCTTCAGCAGCCCATCACAGGCATCGCGGCGTGGATCATGCTGATCGTCAAGCGACCGTTCAAGATAGGCCAGCGCGTGGTGATCGCGGGGATCGTCGGCGACGTCATGGACATCACGCTGACACACGTCATCCTCAATCAGGTTGGCGGAACCGTCAGCGGCGAAGAACGTTCCGGTCGGGGCATCCTGATTCCGACCGCCATCCTTTTCGGTCAGACGATCACCAACTACACCTATGACGTCGAGTACATCCTCGACGAGGTGCCCGTACGGGTGACGTTCGCATCGGATTGGACGAGAGCCGAAAACATCCTCATCGACGCCGCCAGTCGCGTCATGGAGCACACGATCCTGGAGACCGGCGAACAGCCGTTCATCCGCGCCGAGTTGTTCGACGCCGGCGTCCTCATGCGGCTCCGATACAAGACGCGTCCCGAAGATCGCCAGAAGAACTCCAGCGATATCGTCCGCATCATTTTCCACGAGTTCGCCAAGGCGGACAGCGTCGAGTTCGCCTACGCCCATTCGGAAGTGATCTACACCTGGAAGGACGCGCCGAAGGCGGAGGGGCACCGGTCATGATGCCCGGAGCGACGCCGACGCTTCCCGCCCACGATGCCGCTCGGAACGGCGAGGGGATTCCGTTCGTCCTCATGGTGGCAGCCGCATTGGGCTTGGTGATCGTCTACCGCCTGTGGATGCGCCGCGCGACGCGATACCTCGCCGGCAGATCGGGTTCCGACGCCGTCGCTGCCGACAAGGCTCTCTTCGTCGCGCGGTACACCTACTTCGGCGTCGCGCTCGTGTTCTATCTCGCCCTGTTCGGCAGGTCGCTGAGCGGGATGGGCTTGTCGCTCGCGTTCATCTCGACGCTCGCGAGCTGGGCGCTGCGGGCTCCGGTCACCAACTTGGCTGCGTGGATGATGGTGGTGATCCGCAAGCCCTACCTGATCGGCGACCGCGTGGTCATCGGCGAGTTCACCGGCGACGTCAAAGACATCTCGGTGTCTTACACGCTGCTCGAACAGGTCGGCGGAACCGTGTCCGGCGACGAGAAATCGGGCAGGTCCATCCTGGTTCCCAACCAGAACCTGTTCGCCGCCGCCATCGTGAACTATCGGCTCGACGAGGACACGGTCCTGGACGAAGTGCCGGTCCGGATCACGTACGACTCGGACCTCTCACAAGCCGAAGCCGCCATCCTCGCTGCGGCGCGCGCGGCGTTGTCAGAACGCGGCGTCGCGGATAAGCGCGAGCCGTACGTCGTCCACGAACTGATCCCATCCGGCGTCATCTCGCGCGTGCGCTACCATGTCCAGCCAGTGCGCCGCCAAGAGATCGCCTCCGCCATCGTCGCCTCCATCCACGCGCGACTGTCGGCGGAACCGGCCGTGCGGTTCTGTTACGTCCAGTCTGTGGCGCACATGTCAGCCGCGCAACCGTCCGACCCGTTTCCTCCGCAGCATCCCGATTGGGTCCGTTCGCAGCCGTCATCCTGCTGATTCCGGTTCTACTTGCGCTCCAGCAGCTCGATCTCGTAGCCGTCGGGGTCGTCGATGAATGCCATCTTGCTGCCGGACACGAACTTCGTCCGCCAGCCGTCGGGCCAGATCTCAATGCCCTTGCTCTCCAGCTCGTCGCAGCAGGCGATCAGGTCCGGCACGCCGATGGCGAAGTGGAGCAGGTCGGTCGGGACACTGAGCTCATAGTCGGGCGAGTAGCAGAACTCAATCGTGTGCTCGTTGCCTGGCAGCGCCACGAACGCCAGTTGGTTCCCCGCCGGGGATCGGTCGCTGCGGCCCTGCAGCACGAACCCCAGGTTCTCCGTGTAGAACTTGATGCTCTGATCGAGGTTGCTGACGCGGACTCGCGTGTGGAGCAGAACTGCCACGATCCATGCCTCTCTGTGTCTGAAGTAGACCACGGAATGACGCCAGACAGTGTCGCCGGAATCGACCGCACGGGCAAGCGCCGAACGCCTACTCGCTCGTCGACGGCGGCTCGGGAACCGTCGCTTGCACTCGGAACGCGGGCGCGACGTAGTCCTTGGGAAGGTACTGGGAGGGAATCGTGACGGTGTTCCCGTCGCGCGCCGCTCGGTATGGGCGAGAGGATTTCCACGCCCGCCTCGTTGAAGCGGTCCTGGATGTTCTGATGGAGCTCCGAATACACGCGCGCCATGTTGAGCGGATCCAGTGTGTACGCGTTCAGTTCGTAGCTGACGTAGAAATCGCCCAGGCTGGTCTGTAGGACGAACGGCTGCGGACTCGTCTCGATCCCTTGCGTGGCGCGTGCCGCCGCGATCAGCAGCTCGTGAACCTGACGCCATGGCGTGTTATACCCGATCGTGACCGTCGTGTGGAGGATCAGCCCTTCCTGCTCCGGCGAGGAGCTGAAGTTGACGATGTGACTGCCGAGGATCATCGCGTTGGGGATCGTGATGTCCTCGTTTTTGGGCGTGCGGATTCGCGTGACGAGCAGCGTGCGAGCGACCACTTCGCCGACGGTGTCGGTGATCTTCACTCGGTCGCCGACGCGGAAGGCTCGCATATACGTCAGGATCGTCCCGGCGACGACGTTCGCGATGGCTGACGACGAGCCCAGCGAGAACAGAACGCCGATGAACACCGACACGCCCTTGAACGCCGCGCTACTCAATCCCGGCAGGTACGGGAACGCCACCACGAACGCGAATGCCACCGCCAGGAAGCGGACGATCTGGTAGGAGGGTTCCGCCCAATCGGAGTAGAACCCCGGCAGGGCGATGGTTCCGCTTTCGATCTCACGGAAGAGGAACCGCGTCAACCGGAGCGAATAGTGCGTCAGCGCGCCGATGATCGCCAAGACGGCGATGTTCGGCACGTAGGACAGGATGCCCACGCCGATGTAGGCGGCGCTGCCGACGAAGTGAGCGATGATCCGCTCGGCAAGCCCAGACGTCCACGGGAACAGGCTGAACACCAGCGGGACGTATGCGTACAGCACGACGACGACGACGGCGAAGCGCACGACGCGCACTACAGCCAGCAGCAGGCTGATGACCCGTTCCGCCGACAGGAGTTCGAGAGACTGCAGCCGCACCGGTCCCACACGGATGCCTACCCACGTCTGCACCCATCGGCGAGTCCAGCGGTACAACACGCGCAGCAGCACGAGCACGACGGCGAGCGCCGCGGTCAGCAACGCTGCGAAACCGACCTGACGACGCCCGGTAGCGTGACCCCATCCCGCGCGACGTGGGCGATACCGCGTATCGCCTCGGCGTTCGCAGATGCCAGCGCGCTTCGGTCGATGCCGGCGGCATCCGCGTCGGCGTCGGTGACGGACATCAGCACGAGCGAGCCAGCGCGGATCAGACTCTCGCCGGGCTTCTCGTCGACGGTCACGGGCTCCGCGCGGAGCGCCGGGTCGTTCCATAGACGCTCGATCCGCTTGGATATCGCTGCGGCGCGCTCCTCGACGGTGAATCCTCCCAGACGCGCTCACACCACGAACAGGCTCCTGCCGAACGCGGTCACCGTGCCGACGGGTGATCCTTCCGACTCGTCAACCGGTAGTTCCAGCTCGGCGGGCGCTGTATCCGGTACCTCCTGCGACCTTGCCGACACGGCGACGAGTGCAAGCGCGCACAGGGCAAGAGCCAGCGCACGACCGGATCGCGAGCGAAGACGCATAGCGTGTTCCTCGTGACATTGTCGGACTGGGGCGTGTCTACGGGACCGAAGCGCGGCAACCCGGTGCCCCGGCAAGGGAGAAGGTCAGCGTCGTCCGGGGCAAGGCTCGATGTGTACGAGGACGTCGGACACCTCGCCCATGCGATTCAGAACGCGTTCGCGAACCTGGTGTCCGAGATGGTGTGCCGCCTGTACCGACATCTCCGGAGGGACCTCGAGATGCAGGTCGAGGACATAGTACGAGCCCATCTTTCTGCCGACGATCTTCTCGGTGCCGAGCACGCCCTGTTCACGCAGTTGCAGGGCTGCCTCGCGCACGCCAGCTATCACGTCGGAAGGCGGGATCTCGTCGAGTAGCTCGCGAGACGCGAGCCACACGATCCGCGCCGCGCCGATGCCCATGAGAGCCGCGACGATGAATGCCGCCACGTCGTCCCAGTATGCCGACGGAGGTCCACCGATCCATATGGCGGCAGTCCCGATGAGCACGGCAGCGGATGCGCCGACGTCCGTGCGGTGGTTCAGCGCGTCGGCTTTCAGCGCGATGCTTCCCAGCCGACGAGCCAGTCCGCGTTGGTATCGAAACATCCCTTCCTTGACGACGATCCCGATGGCGCATGTCACCAGTACGGAAACGTCCGGCGGCGCGTGGCGCACGAAGACGCGGTGCCAGGCACCCATCGCGAGAAAGCCCGCCGTCGCGATGATGACCATTCCCACCAAGCGCGCGATCTCAGGTTCCATCCGTCCGTGACCGTACGGATGGCGCGCGTCCGCCGGGCGTCCCGCCCACTTCATTGCGACCAGCAATGCGAGCGAGAGCCCGACATCCGTCAGGTTGTTCATGCCATCGGCGATCAGGGAGTAGGAGCCGCCGTACCAGCCCACGAAGGCTTTGGCGGCGAAGAGCAAGCCGTTCAGCGTCAGCATCCACACGGCGGCACGAGCCGCGACGGGGTAGACGCCGTTGCCGAGCGTCGCCTGTCCAACCGGTGCTGACGCCACGGGCAACCCGTTCTGGACGAGCCTACGCGCCGAACAGCACGTCCTCGATTCCGTGCCGACCGATGGGCGCGGAAGCAACCCAGCGTGCCGCGCGAATCGCACCGCGCGCGAAAGTCTCGCGCGAGTGCGCGCGATGCGTGATCTCCAGCCGTTCGCCGTTTCCAAGGAAGAGCAACGTGTGATCGCCGACGACATCGCCGCCGCGAACCGCATGGACGCCGATCTCCGGCACCGTGCGCTCGCCGACGATCCCGTACCGACCGTGGATCGCCACGTCGGACAGCCGGCGTCCGAGCGCTTCGGCAGCCACGTCCGCGATCTTGAGCGCGGTTCCGCTTGGCGAGTCCTTCTTCTGGTTGTGATGGATCTCAACCAGTTCGACGTCGTAGTCATCGCCCAGCGTCGAGGCGACGAGCTCCACGGCGCGCAGCATCACGTTGACCCCGATGCTGTAGTTCGGAGCGATGACGCACGGAACCTGTCGCGACAGTCGATCCAGTTCCTCTGCCTGTTCGTCGTTGTAGCCGGTCGTCGCGATGACCATGCGCTTCTCGTGCCGGACCACCGCCTTCAGGTTCGCAAGCGTCGCTTCGGGTGACGTGAACTCGATGACAACATCCGTTCCGTCGATGACCGATGCCAGTGAATCGACCACGGGCACGCCGATGTGACCTGCGCCTGCGAGCTCGCCGGCATCCCTGCCGATGAAGGGCGTTCTCGGAGCGTCGACGGCTCCCACGACCGACATATCCGGCTCGCGGGCGACCCCGGCGACGATCATCCGCCCCATCCTGCCGCCCGCGCCATCGACCGTGACACGTATCGTGCTCATGGACGCTCCTCCCATCGTCAGGGCGCGCTGCCTCCTGCGTCTGAACACTATCCCACCAGGCGGACGCCGTCAAGGTAGGAGCCGGAATCCGCGCCACTGCTAGATTCCGTGGCAGTCGCGGGGTCGATCCCAAGCCGCCCGCAGTTGCCGAACACCGTCGTCTGGGCGATCATCGGGCGTTGTCCAGCGAACGAGAACGCCCGACCCCCGACAGGCCCGGAGCCACGTGGCACACCCGACGCCAACCAAACCGCGGATCACCGCCCGAAGCGTGCTGGTCGGCGTTCTCTACGTCGTGTTCCTGTGCCTGCTGACTCCCTACAACGACTACTACATCCTGAACACCTTCGCGTCGGGGAACCACTTCCCGATCGGGTCGTTCTTCCTCTTCACGCTCGTCGTGCTGGGCGTCAACCCCATTCTGCGCCGGATCGCTCCGTCGCGCGTCTTCACGCCGACCGAGCTGATGACCATCTGGACGATGATGCTCGTAGCGGCAGGCATCCCGTCGTCGGGATACCTCCGGTACCACCTGTTCATGCTGACCGCGCCGTTCCACTTCGCGACGCCGGAGAACGATTGGGCGAACCTGTTCCACGCCTACCTGCCGGACGCGATGGTCGTCCGAGACCCGAAGGCCGCCCGGACGTTCTACGAGGGCATCGACTCGACGGGGCGTATCCCCTGGGGGCTGTGGGTCCGGCCCGGGCTGATCTGGTCCCTGTATCTCGTGCTGAGCTTATTCGTTCTCCTCTGCATGAGCGCGATCCTGCGCCGGCAGTGGGTCGAACGCGAGCGCTTCGCCTTCCCGCTCGTTCAGCTCCCGGCGGAGATGGTCGAGCCGCCCGACCACGGCGCGTCGATGAACCGGTTCTTTCGGAGCCCGATCATGTGGGCGGGTTTCGCCTTGCCGGTCGCCGTGCACCTGCTGAACGGCCTCCACGCCCACATCCCGACCATCCCCAGCATCCCGCTCTACTTCTACCCGGATCAGTACTTGACGGAACGTCCGTGGACGGCGCTGCGCTCGACCGTGCTGTTCGTCTACCCGTCCATCATCGGGTTCTCGTACCTCCTGTCGCTGGACGTGTCGCTCAGCTTCTGGCTGTTCTACCTGTTGTACAAGGCGCAAAGCTTGGGCATCGAGGTGTTCGGTCTGTCCGTCAACGCGTGGACGCTGGCGAACCGACAGGAAATGGGCGGTTACCTGGCGCTGATCGTGTTCGTCATGTGGCTCGCACGGCGGCATCTGGCGATGGTCGTCAAGGCGTCGTTCGGCAAAGGCCCCGCCGCCGACCGCGCTGAACCCCTGCCGTATCGGCTGGCGTTCTGGGGGCTGATCCTCGGGACGGTCGCGCTGGCTGGCATGGCGCGGCTCGCCGGCATGTCGTTCTGGCTGGCGATCGGCGTCCACGTCTTCTTCTATGTGATGTGCGTCGTCCTGACGTGGATGGTGACCGACGGCGGGTTCCTGTTTCTGCTGGCGATCTTCCGACCTTCGGACTACATCCTGATTCCGATGGGCACGTCGCGCATCTCGCCGCGCAGTCTAACGATCCTCGCGTACGAGAAGACCCTGATGTTCGATCTGCGCGAGTTCGAGATGCCCCACTTCATGAACAGCCTCAAGGCGGCGGACGTGTCCGGCATGAGCCGCCGTCACCTCGTCGGCGCGCTCGCCATCGCCATCCTCGTCGCCATCCCTGCGACCTACGTATCCGGCATCTGGCTGTGGTACACCAAGGGCGGCAACAACCTGGGCTACTGGTGGCCCCCCGAGCCGTTCGACCGCCTGGCGAACCAACTGACGCATCCCACGGGAACCGACTGGGAGGAGCTCGCCTACACGGGCGTCGGCGTCGGCGTGATGTCGGGACTCATCTTCATGCGCTACCGGTTCCTCTGGTGGCGGTTGCATCCGCTGGGCTACGCGATGACCACGAGCTGGGCTCCCTACACGGTCTGGTTCTCGTTCTTCTGGGGTTGGCTGCTGAAATACACGATCCTCAAAGGTCTCGGTTTCCGTGGTTACAGGCAGCTACGACCATTCTTCCTCGGAATGGTCGTGGGAGAAGCGCTCATCGCAGGCTTCTGGATGATCGTCGGGCTGTTCACGCACGTTCCTTACCGGATCATGCCGGGGTAGCGTCTGCATGGCGACCGTCATCGCCCACATTCCGCTGCGTTCGCCGCTGGACCTCGCCGCGACCCTCGCGATGGGACAGACGTTCTGCTGGAGCCTCGCCGACGGATGGCACATCGGCTCGCTCGGCGGAACCTTCGTGCGCGTGCGCCCTCACGAAGGAGGACTCTTCGCCCAAGCCGACGCATCCGCTGAAGACCTCGCCCACCGGATCGCCGAGTACTTCGACGCAGATCGGGACATGGGCGAACTGCACCGACGACTCAGCGCCATCGATGAGAATGTCGCGGACGCAGTGGCGTTCTGCCCCGAGGTCCGCATCCTCCGGCAGCCGCTCTGGGAATGCCTTGCCGGGTTCATCCTGTCGAGCGTGAACAACGTCGCACGAATCACGGGCATCGTGCGTCGGCTCTCGCAACGGTTCGGAGAACGCCGACGTTTAGAGTACACCGAGGGCTACGCGTTCCCGTCGCCGGAGCGGCTCGCGGAAGCGGCGCCCCAAGAACTCGTTGCGTGCGGTACGGGGTTCCGGCATCGGGCTCTTCGCGAAGCTGCGGCGGCAGTCGCCGAGGGCAGGCTGACCGGCGAAGGGCTCAGCGTTCTATCGTACGACAGAGCGCACGCTGCGCTGCGAACGTTGCACGGCGTCGGCGACAAGATCGCCGACTGCGTTGCGCTCTATGCCCTGGGCATGGGCGAGGCGTGTCCCATCGACGTGTGGATCCGCCGGGAGCTCGAGCGGCTCTACTTCGGCGGCAGGCAGGTGCCCGTGGCGACGATTCGCGCGTTCGTCCGGGAGCGATACGGCACAGACGCCGGCTACGCCCAACTCTATCTCTACCATCGAGGGCGCATGCGCAGCCGCTCGGTGTGACCTGTCAGTGGAAGGAACTTCCGTGGAGCAGTTCATCCCCGACGATCTCGTCGCCAAGCTCGAAGACCGCATCTCGCAAGCCGTCAAGCGGATCCACTCGTTGCAGGAAACTGTCCAGCTCCTTGAGGATGAGGAAGCCGGTCTACGCCAGACCATCGCCGGACTGGAAGACCGCGTTCGCGAGCTGGAGAGTGAAGTCGCCCGGCTGAAGCATCTCGAAGAAGAGAACGCGCAGATCGTCGAGCGTCACCAGGCGCTGTCACAGCATCTGCGCCAGTTGGTCGCCCATCTCGAGCAGAACCTGCAAGAGTAGATCGGTTCGGCGGTTGCCTGCTAGGGCTCCAGCGAAAACGTGTCGGCATAGCGTTTGTAGTCGGGGTTCCTGAACTCCACTCGGACGTACCGCCGACCATCTGGCGACGTGGCGAAGTCGACGCACGTCGCGACGCGCGTCGGCTCGGAGCCCTCCTGGACGCGCTGGACGTGGAGCCCGCCATCCGCGGTGAGGAAGGCGACCGCCTCGCCGTCGAACACCCACTCGAAGGCGACCACGTCGCCGACCGTCGTGATGGGCGTCGGCTCCGAGCCGTCCGCCGTCCCTTGCTGCCAGACGTTCCAGCCCTTCGAAGCCAGCGACAGGAAACCAATCGACCTGCCGTCGGGTCGCCAGCGCGGTCGCTTGTCCGAAGCGGCAGTACCGGCGAACCGTTTCGCTTCGGGCCCATCCATCTCCGCCGCCCAGATGTCGGACGACGTGCCGACGAACGCCTCGAACGCGAGCGTGGGGCTGGTGGGCGACCAATCCAGGCTGCCCTCGTTCGCCAGGGCGCTTCCGAGAGCCTTCGGCGTTCCGCCGTCGGCTGGAACCACCCACACGTTGTTGCTCGGCGACCGGCGCGAGTGGAAGGCGATCCACCTCCCATCGCGCGACCACACGGGCATGAAGTCGTACGTGCGGGCGTCCGTCAACCGACGGGGAACCGCGCTCCCATCGACGGCTCGGACCCAGAGATTCGCCTGGTGGTAGCGATCCGGCGTGTAGTCGTAAACGATGAAGCGTCCGTCCGGTGACCAATACGGGTGGGCGTATCGCCCTTTGCCCGTGATCACGTTGCCGACGTTCAGATCGGCGCCCGACCCGACGATGAGCTGCCCAGCCTGCTCATAGACAATCGAATCGCCTTTCGGAGACCAGCCGATCCATCGCGGGGGCAAGCCGACGAAGTCGCCGGTGGGACCCGAACTGTCGCCCAGATCCAAGACGGATCCCTCGCATCCGACGAACAAGAGCAGACCGATCATCGCCGACGCCAAGCTCAAGAACAGCGCGACGCGCAATCTCATCGTGTCACATCTTCCGTCATGGGCGACTCCGTCGCGTCGGTGACGAACCGCCATATACCGCCTTCCTGCCGAGCCCGCGCCGGAT
>VGLH01000135.1 GCA_016866785.1 Candidatus Poribacteria bacterium | reverse complement strand
CGCCGCGATCTGTCCCAGCGCGACGCCCCCGTCGTTGGGCGGAACGCGCTCATGCCCGTAGGGCTCGAACCCCTCCGAGCGAAGCAGCGCCACGACCCGCTCCGTCAGCGCGCGGTTCTGGAAGCAGCCGCCCGTCAGGACGACCTGCGTCTCGCCGACGCGCCGCGCGACGTCGGCGATCCCTCGCGCCAGTCCGTTGTGGAAGCGAGCCGACACGACACCAACCGGAACACCCGCGCGGAGGTCGTCCAGGAGTCGGTGTACTCCCGGATCCCAGTCGAGGACAAGCGGCTCGGAGCCATCGCGCAGGGGCATGTCGTACGCCGCGTCGTCGTCCACGCCGTCGAGGGCGTATTCGAGCTCCATCGCCGCCTGTCCCTCGTAGCGCGTGACGTGGCGTATGCCGCAGAAGGACGCGACGGCGTCGAACAACCGACCCGCGCTGGATGTCGTCGGCGTGCGGAGCCCACGCGCCAGCATCGAGCGGAGCACGGCGCGCTCCTCGGACCTGAACGCGGTCAGGAAGCCGAGGTCGCCGCGCGTCCATAGCTCGTCGCCGTAGAGCGCGAAAGCGACACCGAGGGCGGATCGGCGCGGCTCCCGAACGGCGCGGTCGCCGCCGGGCAGCGGGAACGTCCGCAGATGGGCGACTCGGACATCGGCGGGATCGTCCGGGTCGATCCTGAAGAACTCGCCGCCCCAGACGGTTCCGTCGAATCCGTACCCGGTTCCGTCCCACGACACGGCGAGAACGGGCCCCTCGATGCCGTGCTCGGCGATGCAGGCGAGCGCGTGGGCGACGTGGTGCTGGACTCGGATCGTCGGGAGCCCCATCGCGTCGGCGTCGCGCGTCGAGCGATAGTCGGGGTGGGCGTCGGTGGCGATGGCGACCGGCTCCACGTCGTAGAGCCGCCTCAGGTCGTTCTTGACATCGTGGAACGCGCGGATCGCCTCGTCCGTCTCGAGGTCGCCGATGTGCTGGCTCAGGAATGCCTTGCCGCCCGAGGCGACGGCGACCGTGTTCTTGAGATGCCCTCCGACTGCCAGAAGCGGCGGAACCGGTCGGCGGAGTGTCAGCGAGCTCGGCGCGTATCCCCGCGCGGAGCGGAGAACCGTCGTCCTGTCCAGGACGACGCGCGCGACGGAGTCGTCCATGTGCCGGGCGATGGGGCGGTTGTGGACGAGGAAGGCATCGGCGATGCCCTTCGCCCCCAGCCGCGCGACGGCTTCGCGCTCGTCCGTGCAGATCGGCTCATCGGACAGGTTCCCGCTCGTCGCGACGACCGGGAAGCGCAGTCCATCCATGAGCAGGCGGTGCAGTGGCGTGTAGGGCAGCATGACGCCGAGATCGGGGTTCCCCGGCGCGACGGATAGGGCGACCGGCGCGTCCGACTGCCGCCGCATCTGGACGATAGGAGCTGCGGACGACTTCAGCAGCCGTGCTTCATCGTCGGAGACTTCGCAGAGGCTCCGCGCCCCGTCGAGCGACGATGCCATCACGGCGAGCGGCTTCTCCTCGCGGTGCTTGCGTGCGCGAAGCCGCCGCACCGCCTCGTCGTCCCGCGCGTCAACGATCAGGTGGAACCCGCCCAAGCCCTTGACGGCGACGATCATGCCCGCTCGGATGGCGTCCAGCGCGGCGTCGAGGGCGTCACCGCGCCCGGCGAGCCGCACGCCGTTGCGGTTCCACCATTCGAGATGGGGTCCGCAGTCGGGGCAGGCGTTGGGTTGAGCGTGGAACCGGCGGTCGAGAGGGTCGTCGTACTCGGCGCGGCAGAGCGGGCACATGTCGAACGCCTTCATCGTCGTGTTGGGCCGGTCGTAGGGCAGGCTTTCGACGATGGAGTAGCGGGGCCCGCAATTGGTGCAGTTGATGAAGGGATAGCGATAACGCCGGTTCGTGGGGTCGCGCATCTCGCGCTGGCAGTCGTCGCAGAGAGCGAGATCGGGCGAGATGAAGGCGGTCGGCGATTCGGCTCGTTCGCTGTCGTGGATGGCGAAGGAACCGACGACTCCGCCGGGCTCCATGCCGATTCGGCGGATCGCCGTGACGCGGGCGGCAGGCGGGGCGTCGGTGCGCAGCGCGCCTTCGAACGCGTCGAGCGCCGTTGGGGAGCCGACGGCGTGAACGGTGACGCCCTGCGTGTCGTTGCGGACCCAGCCGGAGACGCCGAAACGCGCGGCGAGACGGTAGACGAAGGGACGAAACCCGACTCCCTGTACGATTCCCTCGATCCGGATCGTCGCCGTCCAGACGTCAGGGGGCGCCGTGCGGCTCGTCCATGGATCGGAGGCAGCGCTCAAGGTACTCCCACCACGCATCGATGCCTTCGCCGGTTCGCGCGGAGAGCTCGAAGATCGCCGCTTGGGGCGCGACCCGACGGATGTTGTCGAGGGCGAGCTCGCGCTGGAACCCGACCGCCTCGGCGATGTCGATCTTGTTGACGATGACCACGTGCGCCGACTTGAAGATGGTCGGGTACTTCAACGGCTTGTCCTCTCCCTCGGTGACCGAGAGGAGGACGGCGCGAAGGTCCTCGCCCAAGTCATACGCCGCCGGACAGACGAGGTTCCCGACGTTCTCGATGAGGAGCAGGCCGACGTCGGCGAAGTCGAGCTTCTCGGCGGCGCGGGCGACCATCTCCGCGTCGAGGTGGCAGACGGTTCCCGTGGTGACCTGAACCGCCTGCGCCCCGGCGCGCCGGAGCCGCTGCGCGTCGTTGTCCGTTTCCAGGTCGCCGACGATGACGCCGACGCCCCTTTTCCCGTCCAGCTCTGCGATCATCCGTTCGATGAGCGCCGTCTTGCCGGAGCCTGGGGACGACAGGACGTTGACGGCGAGGACGTCCTTCCCGTGGAAGTAGCCCCGGTTCCGCTCGGCGAGCCGCGCGTTCTTGTCGAGCACGCCGACCTGCAGATCGAGCGCGTGGGTATGGGGGTGCTCGTGGTCGTGCTCGTGGGTATGCTCGTGCCCGTCGTGGGTATGGGTGATCGGGATGGGTGCATCGAGCCGGACGAGACGCGAACCGCCCTTCTGGGGCACTCCGTCTACGGCGTATTCAGCCGCTTTGCCGCATCCGCACTCTTGGCACATCAGGACACCTCCAAACTGGTCAGCTCGATCTCGCGCCCGGCGAGGATATCCGCACTCAGTGTGCGGCATGCCGGGCATTCGTAGAAGAGCCCGTCCGGGGCGAACTCGCTCTCGCACTCCACGCAACGACATCGCACCGGAACCAGCTCGACCTCGAACGCGGAACCCTCAGCCATCGTCTCGCGCGTCGCGACATCGAAGGCGAACCGGAGCGCGTCGGGCGCGACGCCGGAGATGGCTCCGATCCGCATCGTGACGCGGTGGATCCGCTCGGCATCCACTCGTCGGGCGTGCTCGAACGCGATCTCGAGGGCGTCTTCGACGATGCCGAGCTCATGCATCGGACATCTCCTGGCGGAGGAACCACCAGATGCGCTCCGCCGCGAGGAACGCCGCCTGCTCGACGGACGGCGAGAGCGTCTCGCCGAAGTCGAGCCGTTCTGCCGGGATCGTGACGCGCCAGGCGTCGGGAGTCCTGCCGTAGAGCGCCTGCGACAGCGCGAGCAGCGACGCAGGATCGGCGAGATGACCGCCGACCCCATCGCTCGCCGTAGACCCGACGGCGACCGCCTCGAAACAGGTCTCCTCGTCGGCGTCCTCGGCGGGAATGCGCGCGTCCACGAAGACGGCGATACGCGCTTCCGACAGTTCCTCGGCGAGCTCCGGCGTCAGTTGGTGCATCGAGCGCACCGTCACGCCCGGGAGCGACAGCGCCGCGACGAGCTCGGCGACGCGCCTTCCCGCCGCGTCGTCGGCGCGCAGGTCGTTCCCGTATCCGATCACGAGAGCGCCAGTGGGATGTCTGTCGCGTGCCATGGTGACACCTGGAGCCGGCCTCGGATGGCTTGAGGAGCCGTCGTCGTAGGGCGGGTCTGAGACCCGCCCCTACCGAATGTGCTCGCATCCACCGCGTTGGCTGCGGGCAGTAGCCTCCGTCTAGTCGCGCACCGCCTCGTCGAGGAGGCTGCCGTCGGAGCCGTAGAGCCGGACGCGCAGGGGCATCTTGCCGACGGCGTGCGTCGAACAGCTCAGACACGGGTCGAAGAGGCGCGTTCCCGCCTCGATGCGGTTCAGGATGCCCTCCGGAATCTTGGGCCCCTGGATATAGTGCTTGGCGATCTGGGCGACGGTGCGGTTCATCGCCAAGTTGTTGTGTCCCGTCGCGATCAGCAGGTTCATCCGCGTGATGAGCCCGTTTTCGTCCACTTCGTAGTCGTGGAAGAGGGTTCCGCGCGGGGCTTCGCTGACGCCGACGCCTCTCAAGTAGTTGATCCCGGCGGCGGCGCGCACGCGGGGCGACGTGATGTCCGGGTCGTCCACGAGCTGCTCGATCCGCTCGATGCTCGCGACGATCTCGACCAGCCGCGCGTAGTGGTACATGAACGAGGAGGTGACGGCTCCGTTGCCTCGCTGCTTGAACTCGTCGAGCTCCGCGTCGGCGAGCGGGGAGCCCATGCGCTCGGCGATATTGAGCCGCGCGAGGGGTCCGACGCGGTAGATGCCTTCGGGGTAGCCCAGCGACTTGTAGTACGGGAACTTCAGATAGGACCAGTTCTCGACCGCCTCGCCGATGAAGTCGCGGTATCGGGCGGGGTCGAGTCCGTCGGCGACGATGTTGCCCCGGCTGTCGCAGAAGCGGAGCTTGCCGTCGTAGTGTTCCCACTCGTCGTTGGGTCCAACGAGCCCCATGAAGAGCGACTGGAAGTTGCCGAAGACCTGGGCTTCGGCGGCATACCGGTCGAGCAGCCCCTTGAACTTCTCGAGCGTCCCGATGGCGGTCGCGCGCTCTTCGGGCAACCGGTCGATGATCCACTGTCTGCCCTCTTCGGTGAGCGGTTCGCGTACGCCGCCGGGGACAGTCCACGCGGGGTGAACCTTCTGTCCGCCGAGAAGCTCGATGATCTTCTGCCCGAACTGCCGGAGCCGGATGCCCGCGCGGGCGAGCTCCGGTTCCGCCGCCATGACGCCGAAGACGTTACGGCTCGCCGGGTCGCTCTCCATGCCCAGCAGCAGGTCGGGCGAGCTGAGATGGAAGAAGCTGAGCGCGTGGGACTGGACGATCTGCCCCAGGTTCATCAGTCGGCGCAGCTTCGCGGCTGCCGGGGGAACCGGCACGCCGAGGATCGCATCGCCGGCTTTGGACGAGGCGATCAGGTGGCTGACGGGACAGATGCCGCAGACGCGCGCCGTGATGCCCGCCATCTCGCCGAGGGGTCTCCCTTCGCAGAACTTCTCGAAGCCTCGGAACTCCGTGACGTGGAACCGCGCGTCGGAGACCTGACCGGAATCGTCGAGGTAAATGGATATCTTGGCGTGACCTTCCAGCCGCGTGACAGGGTCGATGACGATCCGCTGAGACATGGTTGTCGATGCTCCTCCGCTGGAATACCGCCCATCGAATCGCGCCACCGCCGGTCGGGACGGAGCCCGGACGCGGGCATCCGTCCCGTCCGAGCGGGCTTCTCCGGGCATTGAGAAGGTCAGCCGAACTTGATGAGGTCGCGCCCTTCCAGTTTGATGGGTTCTCCGGACAAGAGCTGCTCCAGCGCCGCCTGAATGCGCGCCGCCGGCGGCGGACACCCGGGCAGGAAGATATCCACCGGCACGACCTCGTGAATGGGTCGCACGCGGTCGAGGAGAACCGGCAGGATGCCCTCTTCGCGCGGAGTCTGCGGGTTCAGGTTCGCCGGGTCCTCGTAGGAGCGCTTCAGAACGACCTCCGCCCCGCCGAAGGGGTTCCGCATGGCGGGGACGTTGGAGGTGACGGCGCAGTCTCCGAAGGCGATGAGCGCCTTGGTCTTCCTGCGCACGTCGCGGATCAGGTGAACCTGTTCGTCGGTGGCGACGGCTCCCTCGACGAGGGCGACGTCCACGTCTTCGGGATATTCCTTGACATCGGCGATGGGCGTGTAGACGACGTCCACGTGCTTGGCGAACTCGAAGAGCCATTCGTCGAGGTCGAGGAACGACATGTGGCAGCCCGCGCATCCTGCCATCCAGACCGTCGCGGCTCTTACCTTAGCCATTGCTGTTTCTCCCGTGCGGTCACGATGAACGCGAGACGGGATCGGTCCCGCTCCATCTCGGCAACGGTCGATCCTTGGTTGAAGATGGCTCCGGTCGGACACGCCATGACGCACTTCCCGCATGACGTGCAGCTATCGGACAAGCCCCACGGCTGATTCAGGTCGGTGATGACTCGCGCGTTGGTTCCTCTGCCGCGCACGTCCCACGTGTGAGCGCCTTCGACCTCGTGGCAGACGCGGACACAGCGCGTGCAGAGGATGCACCGGTTGTGATCGACGCCGAACCGCTCGTGCGACGTATCGACCTCGCACTGTGGGTAGAGGTACTCGAAGTCGATGTGATCGACGCCGAGGTTCACCGCCATGTCCTGGAGCTCGCAATGCCCGTTGGCGACGCACACAGCGCAGACGTGGTTCCGTTCTGCAAAGAGGAGCTGGACGATATCGCGGCGGTATCCACGGAGCCGCTCGGTGTCCGTCTGGACGACCATGCCCTCGGCGACGCGAGTGACGCACGCCGGCTGCAGCCGCCGCGTACCCTCGATCTCGACGAGGCAGAGGCGGCACGCGCCGACGTCGGACACGCCTTCGAGGTGGCAGAGCGTCGGAAGGTCGATTCCGGCGTCGCGCACCGCATCCAGGATCGTCTGATCGTCCCGGGCGCTGAGGAGTTGGTTGTTGATCGTGAGGGTGACAACTGCCATGCGATCCGCCTTCACTCAGTGGGTGGTTCCAGACAGCTCAATCGTCCGACGCGGCGAGCCCGTCCGTGCGACCCAGGAGCGATTCGTACTCCTCCGGGAAGTGCCGCATCGTGCTGAGGACAGGATTGGGAGCCGTCTGCCCCAGCCCGCAAAGGCTCGTGTTCTTCACGAGGTCGCACAGCTTCGACAGCTTCGCGAGGTCTGCCTGGGTAGCGCCGCCGGACAGGACCTTCTTCAAGAGCCGATGCATCTGAACGGTTCCGGCGCGGCACGGGATGCACTTGCCGCACGACTCGTCCATGCAGAACTCCATGAAGAAGCGGGCGACATCCACCATGCTCGTCTCTTCGTCCATGACGATCATGCCGCCGGAGCCCATGATCGAGCCGATCTCGGCGAGCGACTCGTAGTCGACGGGCGTATCCAGTTCGCTCGCCGGGATGCAGCCGCCGGAGGGTCCGCCGGTCTGCACGGCTTTCACCTCTTTGCCGTCTGGAACCCCGCCGCCGATCACCTGCACGATCTCGCGGAGCGTCGTCCCCATGGGAACCTCGACGAGCCCCGTGTTGCGGATCTTCCCCGCCAGGGCGAAGACTTTGGTGCCCTTGCTCTTCTCGGTTCCGATCCCGGCGAACCACTCGGGTCCGTTGCGGATGATCGGGGGCACGTTGGCGAAGGTCTCCACGTTGTTGATGAGCGTCGGGGCTCCCCACAGCCCGCTCTCCGCCGGGAAGGGCGGTCGGGGTCGGGGCGTGCCGCGTCCGCCTTCGATGGATGCCATCAGCGCCGTCTCTTCGCCGCACACGAATGCGCCGGCTCCTACGCGGATGTCCACGCGGAAGCTGAACGGCGTGTCGAGGACGCGCCCGCCGACGATTCCGAGTCGCCGCGCCTGACGGATCGCCGTCTGGAGGCGGCTGATCGCCAGCGGGTACTCGCCTCGGACGTAGATGTACCCCTGCTCCGCCCCAATCGCGTAAGCGGCGATCGCCATGCCTTCGAGCACACGGTGCGGATCGCTTTCGAGAACGCTCCGGTCCATGAAGGCTCCGGGGTCCCCTTCGTCGGCGTTGCAGATGACGTACTTGCGATCCGCTGCCGTCTTGGCGACGGTCGCCCACTTGACGCCCGTCGGGAAGCCCGCGCCGCCTCTGCCCCGCAGCCCGCTTCGAGTGATCGCCTCGACAACCTCGGAGGGACGCAACTCGGCCAGAACATGCGCAAGCGCCTCGTAGCCTTCCGCGGCGATGTACGCCTCGATCCGCTCCGGGTCGATCCTCCCGCTGTTCTCCAGAACGATGGAGACCTGCCGGGCGAAGAACGCCTGCTCGGGGTCGACGCGCTCCGGAGCCGCCTCGCCGCCGCGCAGCGCCGAGATGATCGACGACGCGTCCTCTTGCCGAACCTTCACGTAGAGAGAACCGTCCGCCGTCGATTCGACGAGGGGTCCGCGGCTGCACAGCCGCATGCACCCGACGCCCACCACCTCGACGGTCTCGGAGAGTCCCGCTGACTGCACGGCGTCCTTGAGCTGCTGTAGGACGCCCTCCCCATTCGAGGAGAGACATCCAGAGGCGACGCAGCATCGAATCTGGACGCGCTTGGCGGCAGCGCGTTCCTTGCGGGCGATGTCATGCAACTCCGCGAGATTCATGCGCCTGCCAGCCTTTCACGTGGTTCAGGACGATGTCGGGGGTCTGCTGCCCGGCGACTTCACCGTCATAGACGACGGCGGGAGCCAGCCCGCAGGCTCCCAGACAGCGCGCCGTGCCGAGGGAGACCGCGCCGTCGGCGGTCGTTTCGCCGGCGCGCACTCCCGTGTGCGCTTCCAGCGCCGAGAGGACCTTGGAGGCTCCCTTCACGTAGCACGCCGTACCCATGCAGACGACGCAGGAATGCCTGCCCTTCGGCTTGAGCGAGAAGAAATGATAGAAGGTCGCAACGCCGTAGATGCGGCTGGGAGGAACCTTCAAGCCGTGGGCGATGGTCATCAGCAGCTCGTCGTCGAGATGACCATACAGCTCCTGAGCCGTGTGGAGCACCTCGATGAGGGCGTCCGGCTGGAACTGATGTCGCTTCATCGACGCTTCGAGCAGCTTGGTGCGGTTGTCGACGCCGGGGATCGAGCGCTCATGCGCAGGAGTCATGGCGGTGCTTTCCTCTCACGCGATATCGGGCTTCTCCGCTCGACGCCCACCGACATGGGTGAGTCGCGCCGTGAACGAGCGGGAGGAACACGCTTCCGCTGGTGCCTGCGCAAGGAACATACCATAATCCCATAAACGGATGAAATCCAGTGATGATCGGACTCTTCGGCAAGGAGCACGCGTCGACCGGTGTGCCGGATTCTGACACTTTGTCGTTGTTATTGTGATCACATGCACAATATTGGGACACAATGGCAATCGTGGGCAATCGGGCGCGGAACGCCTCGGACACAGATGACCGCTGAGTCGGGCATGGAGTCAGATTTGGACGGTCAAGGAGTGCACGTTGAGGGGGACGTGGAGGAGGGGGGACACGTCCCAGACCGTGATGCGCACGACGTCGCCCTGCTGGTAGCGCGCCGCCAACTCGAATCGGCTCTCGGGCTCTGCGTGGAACCGTTCGGCGAGGAGCGACCCATCCTCGCGTTCGATCCGCACTCGAATGGCGCGGTTGGCGCGGTTATGTACGGCGACGTCGCCGCGAGCCAACCGGAACGTGAGGATGGTCCTTCCAACCCGCACCTCTGTTGTACCGGGCCCGTTGATTCCGCGACGACGAGATCGAAGCCTAGCGAGCGCGTTCCATATCCTGTTCATTGTCATGCTCGGCGTGGGAGTTCTCCGCGCCGCCTCGGTAGCAACGCAATCCGTCGATGCAGGCAGTCGATGGATGCGAGTGCATCGTCCTGGTTCCAACCGTGCCAGCCTCGTCGGTGTCAGCCGGCTGCGACTTCCGTTACCGCCTGGCGATGCGAAGGAGCCTTCGGGACGGGGCGCACGCGGTCGATCCACTTCACGGCATCGGGCTCGCTGGCGAAGCGGTTGACGATCCCGCCGATCCGCACGATGCGCAGGATCTCAGAGATGTAGGGATTGGACGACACGAGCACCGCACTGCCGTCGCCGGCGATGTGAGCGAGCGACATCAGCGCCGAGAGCCCGAGTGTGTCGACGCGCTCCGTCTTGTTGAGATCGACGATCAGTCTGCCGGGGCTCTTGGCGGAGAGAGTCAAGCCGTGAACGACCTCCCGAAGGCGCGCGCCCTCGGTTCCGACCAGCTCCTTCGCGACCGAGACCACCGTGACGTCGTTGGCGTTGCGAACGTTGAGAACCATGGTGCGCTCCTTCTTCGATTCGGACGTGCTGGACTGGGTGACCGATCCTGAGAACTCGCTGTCGTTGCGTTTCATCATGCGTTCCCTTCCTGTTACGTTCTGTTGGCTGCCTACGCCGGGATTCCCATCGTCGGGCTGTCGTCTGAGTATTCCGGCAGTGCGATCCGGTCGAGCGACCAATGCTCGAGAGGGTCCAGCCGCAGAACTGGGCTGGTGGATCGCTGCGCCGATTCCTTCCGGCTCCACGGCGTCGCCGTCCGCCCGAGCGCTCGAAGCTCCGTCGATGCCGCGGAACCGGCGATCCATATGCGGCTTGTTCTTGCCATTACCGTGGCTCCTGGCTCCGGATGGGAGCTATCGAGCCTTCCGCCCGGATGCGGGGGCGTAGGGAATCGCTGTCAGGACAACCGTCGCTTCGTAGTAGCCGCTCGTCGCGGCGGCGTCGGATCGGTCGCCGCGAGCGGTGACGCGAAACTTCACGTTGCCGTCGCTCGGGGC
>VGLH01000134.1 GCA_016866785.1 Candidatus Poribacteria bacterium | reverse complement strand
GTCCTGGAGCAGCGCGACCGCGTTCTCGTGGGCGAGCTCGGGCTCTTCGAGTCGTGCCCAGAAGGAGATGAACCACGCGCGGCTCCAGCCGGTGTGGCCGCCGCCGTGCTCCAGACGTCGTTCGAGCGTTCGACGCACCGCCAGCGCGAGCTCCGGTGTGTCGCGGAGCGTGATCTGGCGTCCCGGATGTAGCGCAAACGCGTGGGAGATGTGCCGATGCCCCGGTTCCGGCTCGTCGAAGTCTTCGAGCCATTCCTGGAGCTGCCCGTGTTTGCCGATACGTGGACCTGCCAGCCGGGCGCGAGCATCGATCAATCGATTGCGGAACTCGCCATCCTCTCCCAGGGCGTCGGCCGCCTCGATGCAGTTGGTGAACAGATCCCAGATGAGCTGCTGATCCATCGACGGACCCATGCAGACGTTCGCGGTCTGACCATCGGCGCTGCGGTAGGCATTCTCCGGCGAGACGGAGGGCCCACAGACGAGCCCCCCGGTTCTCGGGTCCTCGACGAGGAAGTGCAGGAAGAACTCGGCGCAGGATCGCATCGTCGGATAGGCGCGACGCAGGAAGTCCAAGTCCCTGCCGAACGCGAAGTGCTCCCACAGGTGCTGGCACAGCCACGCGCCTCCCGTGGGCCACATACCCCATCCGGCGGACCAGCCCGGCGACGTGAAGCCCCAGACGTTGGTGATCGTGTGGGCGACCCATCCCGGACAGTCGTAGTGGACGCGCGCCGTCTTAGAACCCGGTTCGACCAGCGACTCGATCAGGTCGAAGAGGGGCAGATGGCACTCCGCCAGGTTGGCGACCTCGGCGTGCCAGTAGTTCATCTGGACGTTGATGTTCAGGTGGTAATCGCTGTGCCAGGCGGGTTTGAGCTCCTCGCACCATAGACCCTGCAGGTTCGCCGGCATGGCTCCGGGCATCGAGGATGCCATCAGCAGGTAGCGTCCGTACTGGAAGTAAAGCGCCAGCAGGTGCGGATCATCGCCGCCGGCGCGGACGTGCTTGAGTCGGTCCGGCGTGGGCAGGTCAGAGGCAGCCGAGCGACCGAGATCGATGTCGACGCGGTCGAACAGCTTCTGGTGGGCTTCGGCGGAGCGCGAGCGGAGCGACTCGTACGGCTGCGTTCGGCACGCCTCGATGGTCCGGCGGCATCGACCGTCCGGGATCGGCTCGCGGTAGTCCGTCGTGCCGGCGATGAGGATCGTGACGCCATCGGCGGCCTCGATACAGATGGAATCGCCGTCCGCCCAGTGCCTTCCGCCGGAGCAGATGGCAACGACCTGTGCGGCGAAGCGCATGCCGGTTCCTCCGTCGCACTGCCCGGACAGGTGCAGGCAGTTGGGAGCCGCAGCCCGAACGGTTGCGTCGGCGGGTCGCGTGAGCCGCAGCCGGACGCTGATCGAACCCGGGTTGTCCGGCTCTAGACGCACGACGATCACGTCGTCTGCCATGCTGGCGAAGCACTCGCGGATCAGGCGCGTGCGTCCGGCGGCGATCTCCGTCGACGCGACGCCGGTTCCGATGTCGAGGTCGCGGCGGTACTCGTGAACGGAACCGGTCGGGTTCAGCGTGTCGATCCAGAGGTCGGCGAGCACTTGGTACGACGCGCCGTATGCCGCCTCGAAGCCGCCGCCGACGGACATCAGGCGGCTGTCGGCAAGCTGATGAGCGCGCCGGTACTGTCCAGCGAAGTAGGCGTTCCGCACTTCGGCGAGATGGCTCAGGGCGTCGGGGTTGTCGGTCGCTTGGGGACCTCCGGACCACAGGCTGCTCTCGTTGAGCTGGATGCGCTCTGAGTCGACGCCTCCGAAGACCATCGCCCCCAGCCGCCCGTTGCCGATGGGTACTGCCTGCATCCATAGCGACGCCGGCTCGCGGTACCAAAGCCGCCACTCGCTCATCGAACGCCTCCCGTGTTGCGTCGTCCAGTAGTCATGCTGGGAGCGCACGCTAGCACAGACGGTCGAACCCGGCAATCTCCGACACCGATTCGCGCGCAGGTGACCGTCCGCCGATCGCGTGATATCATGTGAAGTTGCTGAGCGGGTGCGATGGGTCGGTAGGCAGCAGCGCCAGGTCAACACCGGTTCCCTGCGGCTCGTTCCATGTTCCGATCCGACGGACACATGCAGAGCAATCCGAGCCCGGTGTTGAGGAGCCATTCTCGATGGGATCACGCTCGACGCGAACGGCGCGCCCAGGCGCACTGGCGATTGTCTTTGCGGCGCTCCTTGGCACAGGAGCCGGTTACGCACAGGAACCGGCGGTCGCACCTGGCGTCGGTGAACCCGCTCAGGTGGGCGAGGCAGCGCCCGAAGCTCCCGCGACGGTCGTGAACCCTCTCGTCATCGCCGATATCCAGGTCCGGGGCAGCGAGAACGTCGATAGCCAGATCCGCGACCTGATGCTTGCGAAGTCCTACTTCCTCACCCGCGTCGGCGATGAGATTTCGCAGGAATCCCTCTCCAACGACATCCGGCGCATCTACGCCGACTTCGGTCCGTTCGCCGACGTCTCGGTCGACGCGGCTCCGACCGAGTCCGGGCTGGTCGTCACGTTCGTGCTCCAGGAGCTTCCGACGGTCCGCGGCGATGTCGAGCTGGTCGGAACCAAGCACGTCAGCGCCGGCAAACTCCGCAAGCTGCTGACCCTCAAGGATGGGAGCCGGTTCAGCGAATATGCCCTGTGGCAGGCGATGTCGAAGGCGCTCGACGAGTACCGCAAGGAGGGATACTACTTCGCGAAGGTCGAGCCGACCGTCGACCCCGTTGAGGACGACCGGGCGGTGCGCGTCCGTTTGACGTTCACCGAGGGCGAGCGCGTCAAGGTGGCGCGCGTCGAGTTCAAGGGCAACAGCATCCTGTCCGACAAGGCTCTGCGAGACGTCGTCAAGACGAGGCGGGGCAAGCGGTTCAACGACGAGGATTTCAGCGGAGATACCGGGGCGATCCTCGATGCCTACCATGAGCATGGGGCGCTTAATGCGCGCGTGGTCAGCGCCGAGAACGGCTACGACGAGGACTTGAAGGGGCTGCGTGTCGCCTTCCAGATCGACGAGGGCGCCCAGTTCGTGTTCGAGGGTTACGAGGTCGCCATCGCCGAGAGCGCGCCTGCCATTTCCGAGCAGAAGGTCAGAGCCGAGCTGCGTATGGAGCCCGGCGTGATCTTCAACAAGACGACGTATATCGAAGACGTGGAGCGCGTTCGCGACCTGTACGCGAACCGGGGCAACATCCTCGCCGATATCGTGCCGGACGTGCTGCAGGACTCCGAGGCGGAGACCGTCCGCATCCGCCTGCGGATCAGCGAGGGCAGCACGATCACGATCAACCAGGTGCGCATCGACGGTCTGACCAAGACGAAGGAATACGTCATCCGACGCGAACTGGCGCGGATGGACCTGGAACCGGGTAAGCCGCTCAAGGCGTCGAACCTGCAGAAAGCCCACCAGAACATCATCCAGTTGGGCTCGTTCATTCGCGGGCTCGAGTTCGTGCCCGTGTCGACGGATGACCCGAAAGCCAAAGACCTGGTCGTCCAGATCGCCGAGAACGTCCGAACCGGGCTCTTCACGATCGGGGGCGGCTACGGGTCTGAGAGCGGCATCTTCGGCGTCGCCGAGGTCGGCGAGGGTAACCTGTTCGGGCGCGCCTATCGCCTCAACGTCAAAGGCGAGTTGGGCGCGCGGGAGCGCCGAGTCGGGCAGATCGGCTTCGGCACGCCCTGGATTCTCGGGACGCCCACATCGGCGAACCTGCAGCTCTACAGCATCAACCGGCGGCGCTACCTGTACAGCTACGACGACTATCGGAACTCGGCTGAGAACTCGTACGACGACTACCGCCAAGGGGCTTCGCTGAGTCTCAGCACGCCGATATCCCGCGACATCACCGCCCAAGCCACGCTGCGCGACGAGACGGTTCGCGCCAGCTACCTGCCCCTGAGCACGCTGGAGGACGAGGAGCAGTTCGTCATCGGAGCGCGGGAGACCCGCAGCATCGGCGTCGGCTTGTCGCGAGACACGCGGCGCTACCGCACGAGTCTCTTCGACCCGAACGGCGGCGGCGAAGACACCGTCTTCTTCGAGCATTCGGGCGGAGCCCTGGGCGGCAGGAACGCCTTCCGCAAGTACACCGTCGAAAGCAGTCGGTTCTTCGACACCTGGCGGAAGCTGGTACTCGCGCTGCACTTCCGCGCAGGTCACTTGCAGGATCGCAGCGGCATCCATCCTCAGTACCTGTTCTATGAACGGTACTGGCTGGGAGGGATCGACTCGGTTCGAGGGTACCCCGACTTCAGTCTGTTGCCCGACAGAATCGGTTCGACGACGATCAATGGCACGAACGTCGAAGTGCGACCGGGCATCGGCGGCAACAGCATGTTCTACGCTAATGCCGAATATCGGTGGCGGATCAACGACCAGATACGGACGCTGGCGTTTGTCGATGCCGGGCAAGTCTGGAACGAGGGCTCTGGCAATGTGCTGCGCGACCTGAGTCCCCATATCGGGGTCGGGGTCGGCGTCCACCTCGAACTGGCGGCTGGGTTCCTGATCCGCCTCGAGTACGGAATCCCTTTGACCTCCGTGCCGTATTACGACCCGGAGACGAAGCGCGTCCTTCGGCGGGACTTCCAACCCCGCCTCCACTTCTCGATGGGTCCGTCGTTCTAGGCGGTTCCGATGACAGACGGGAGTGTGTCCGTGTCGACGATGAAAGCACGCACTCGGGTCCTGTTCGCGCTGGGCGTGGCGCTTGGCGTGCCTGCGTTGTTCCTGGCGGCGCGAGGCATCTTGCAGGCGCAGGCCGCTCAGGAGTCCGGCAAACCCATGCGCGTTGCCGTGGTTGACACGCAGCGTGTGTTTGACCAGTATACGAGGACACAGACGGCGAATAAGACGCTCGAAGATGCCGTCAAGCGTCTGGAGGATCAAGGAAAGTCGATGAATGCGGAGATCGCCCGCATGGAGGAGCAGCTCACCAAGCAGCGGCTTTTCATCGACGACGCCAGCAAGATTCAGCAGATGGAGCGCGACATCGCACAGAAGCGGTCCGAGCTGAGGCAGTTCGTGACCACGGGAGAGGACGCGCTCCGCGAGAAGCAGGATGAGTTGGCTCAGCCCATTCTCGAAGAAATCCGCACGACGATCCAGTCGTTCGGCAAGGAGAACGGCTACAGTCTCGTCATCGAGAAGCAGCTTATCGCGCTCTATCACGAGCCCGATATGGACGTTACGGAGGCGCTCGTGAAGTTGCTCAACGACCGCGCGGCGGCTAGCGCGAAGTCATCCACGGACGCGACGCAGGGCACGCCGGCAACCGGCAGCCGGTGACGTTTCTCGCACTGTTGCCCAATCACGACACATCGCCGGCGAAGTAGAGACTCCACATCCGATGGACCCTGTCGCACCGGTCAAGATGCTGAGCGAGATTGCAGAGCTGATCGACGCCACGCTGATCGGCGATGGGTCGACCAAGATCCACGGCGTTTCCGGCATCCGCGAGGCGAAAGCCGGCGAGATCACGTTCGTCGCGAACTCGAAGTACATCGCGGAGATCGCCAAGACGCAGGCGTCTGCCATCATCGTGGGAGCCGACATCGACCTATCCCACAGTCCGACCGTCGCGGCGATCCTGCGCGTTCCCGCGCCGTATCTGGCGTTCGTGCGCGTTCTGGAGATCTTCGCATTCCGAAAGCGCCGGACGCAGATCGGGATCGATTCGACGGCGATCGTGGGCAGCAACGTGCGAATCGGCGAGAACGTCTCCATCCAGCCCTACGTCGTGATCGGGGACAATGTCGAGATCGGCGACGATACGACGATCGGTCCGTTCGTCTACGTCGGCGACGACTCCCGCATCGGCAGCGGATGCCTGGTCTACCCGAACGTGACGATCCGCGAGGAAGTGTCCATCGGGAACCGCGTCATCATCCACTCCGGCGCCGTCGTCGGGAGCGACGGGTTCGGTTTCGCCAAGGTGAGCGACTGGCATCACAAGATTCCGCAGATCGGCACGGTCATCATCGAGGACGATGTCGAGATCGGGGCGTGCACGACGATTGACCGCGCGACGATGACCAACGGAGCGACGGTCATCGGCAAGGGAACCAAGATCGACAACCTGGTGCAGGTGGCGCACAACGTCGTCATCGGCGAGAACTGCCTCATCGTCGCGCAGGTGGGACTCGCCGGGAGCACGATCCTCGGCAGGAACGTGACGGTTGCCGGGCAGGCGGGCACAGCCGGTCATCTGAGCATCGGGGAGAACTCGACCGTCGCCGCCAAGGCTGGAGTGACCAAGGACATACCGCCCAACTCCTTCCACTCCGGCTTCCCCGCCGAAGATCACAAGCAGGACCTCAAGCATCAGGCTTATCTACGCCGCGTGCCGCAGCTCGTCCGCGAGATCGAAGCCCTCCGCGCCCGGATCGAGGCTCTGGAGGGAACGGTCGAAGCCGACGACCTCGACCCGGAATGAACTCGCCGGTTCGGGTCCTCGCATACCACAACGTCGGCGATACCTTTGAGCTAGGCATCACCACGGTCCGGTTCCGCCAGTTCTGGCGTCACCTCGAGTTGCTGACCGCCAGCGGGTTCGTGGGTGTCCGTCTCGACGAGATGGCGCGGATTCTAGAGCAGAACTCACCGGACACTCGACGCCGAATCCACCTGACGTTCGACGACGGGTACGAGTGCCTCGCCAACGGCGTCTTCGCCGACATGCGCCGGGCGAATTTGGGCGGAACCGTGTTCCCGATAGCCGACTACGTCGGGCGTCGCAGCACGTGGGACACGACAATTCCTCGCCGACGCCACCTGACGTGGCAGATGCTCCGCGAGCTCTCCGCCGAGGGCATGGATATCGGCGCGCACACCCGCACGCATCCGTTCCTCTCGCGGCTGGCTCCTGATCGGGCGCGCGACGAGCTCGCATCGTCAAAGGCGCGCATCGAGGATCGGGTCGGTGTTGCCGTTCGAGCCCTCGCCTACCCATACGGGGATTGGAACGAGCGGCTAGCCGACCTCGCTCGTCAGTGCGGCTACGACCTGGCGTTCACGATGGATCCGAGGCGACCGTTCCGCCGCGAGAACCGCTGGGCCCTGCCCCGGTCTGCCGTCTATGCCATCGACACGCTCCGGTCGCTCAGCGGCAAACTCGGGCTGCGCGGCGACCGCGCCCTGAGGCGCGAGTGTGCGAAAAACGTCTGGATCAACCGCTGCGCGTACGCGAACTGGGTCTTCCATGGATGACGTCGCGCCGCGCACCGGAGGCGACCGGTGGACGCGCGTTGCCGATGCCGTCGCCCTCACGCGCCCGACGCTGATGATCCCGCTGTGGACGCTCCATATCTTGGGAGCCGCACACGCGGCGAGCTCGGACGGCAGATGGCGAACCTGGTGGGTTCCCCCGGTCGAACTCATCTGGTACGCGGTGGCTCAGACGTTGGTGATGGCGGCAGTCCATATCGTGAACCAGCTCGCCGACGCTGAGTCGGACGCGGCGAACCGGAAGCTGTTCCTGATCGGCGACGGCATCCTGTCGAGCCGATTTGCCATCGGCGAGGCAACGACTCTCACCGTCGCAGGTCTGTGTCTTTCGGCGTGGCGCTCCATCCAAGGCGGTAGTGCCACGTTGTTTGCGTTGGTCGTCGGTTCTGCGGCGATGGGGTTCGCCTACTCGCTGCCGCCGCTGCGCCTCAAGGCTCGAGCCGGCTGGGACTGGCTCGCCAACAGCGTGGGCTATGGCGTGGTGGCGTTCGGCGTCGGTTGGGCGAGCTCGGGCATTTCGCTGCGTTCCATGTGGCTCGTAGGGTTACCCTATGCGTGGAGTGTGGGCGCGACCTTCGCGCTGACGACGATTCCCGACATTCCGGGCGATGCGAGGGCAGGAGATCGGACGTTCGGCGTGGCTCTGGGCCCCGTGAAGACAGCCATCGCGGGCTGCATCTGCCTGCTAGTCGGTTGCGCATCGTCCATCGGCGTGCGAAACTACGTCGCGCTCTGGGCGATCGTGCCGTCGATGTTCCTCTTCGGGCGGACGACGATCCGGTTGTTTGCCGGCGGCTCCGACCCGAGCCTGACGCGGACAACGCAGGCTGTCATCCTGGTCCTCTCCGTCATCGCGTCGGTTGCGGTGCCCGTGTACGCCGTCGCGTTGGCGGGTCTGGTCATCGGGACGCGCGCATACTATCGTCGTCGCTTCGGGCTCGTCTATCCATAGCGCGAGGTAGGGGTGTTGGTCGTCGCCATCGGTGGCATCTATGCGCTGTCGGCGATCTACGCGGCGTGCATGGCCGTCGTTCTGATCGGGGTTCGCAGACTGGGGCGGTATTGCCGGAAGGCATCGCCGGGAAACACGCCGACGGTCTCAGTTCTGGTCGCCGCACGCAACGAGGAGCCGGGCATCCGGCAATGCGTGGCGTCGTTGCTGAACCAGGACTATCCGGCGGACCGGTATCGGGTGGTCGTCGTCAATGATCGATCCAACGACCGCACCGGCTCGATCCTCGAGGAGATCGCGACGACATCGAATCTGCTGACGGTCGTCCACATCAGCGACGACCCGGTCGGCATCTCCGGCAAGCAGAACGCGCTGAGGACCGGGCTTCGGTACTGCGAGGGCGACGTGATTCTGAACACCGATGCGGACTGCATCGCGCCGGAAACGTGGGTCCGGCGCTTCGCCGAGGAGTTCGCGGACGACGTCGGGTTGGTGATCGGCGTGCCGGTATGCCACAGGAAGGGAGCGCGCGTTTCGCTCTTCCACGCGCTGCAGAGCCTCGACCTCGCGTATCTGCTGAACCTAGCGGTCGGCGCGGCAGGCATCGGCAAGCCGGCGAGTTGCATCGGGAACAACATGGCGGTCCGTCGCAAGGCGCTCGATGCCGTCGGCGGCTATGAGGATATGGGCTACGCCCTTACCGAGGACGCCGCGCTGATTCGCGCCGTGGATCGCCACCACGAGTGGCGGATCGCGGCGGCGAACGTGCCATCGGCGGTCGTCGTGACGGCTCCCGTGGCGACGGTCCGGCAACTCTACCGCCAGCGCGCGCGTTGGCTGCTGGGCGGCATGGACACGGGCTCCGCCGGTGTTCGGATACTCTACCTGATGTTGGCGGTGCATCTGGTTCTCGCGGCAACCCCGGCTCTGATCTGGGTTCCGGCTTTGCGGCTGCCGCTGGCAACCGCGCTGGCAACCAAGATCGTCGCGGATTTCAGCGTTGCGTGGCAGGCGACATCGACAATCGGTCGCCGCGACATGCTCCGGGTGTTCCCGGCGTTTGTCGTCTATTTCGTGGCATACAGCGCGTTCATAGGCGTCGGCTCGCTCTTCCGCCCGAGAATCGAGTGGAAGGGGCAAGTGTACGGGAGACGTCGGTGATCCTGTCTCTGTGGGTGTGTGCGCTGATCGCCATCTGCTTTGCCGCTCCTCGCGCCGCACGCGGGTACGCGGAGACGCACTACCGCTTCATGGCGGGGATGAGCCGCGTCTATCGCCCCTGCGCCGAGGTCTACTGGGACTGCCCGTGGCGCATACGCGCGGGCGATACGCTCCCGTTGGCGCTCATCGTCAAGGATGCCCATCGGTTCCCCACAATCCTCGCTGTCCCGCAGGTGACGCTGACCTGGGACGGCGGCGAGACGAAGATCGCCCTAGGCGGCGACGCGGACTACCCGCTGGACGTTCGCGATCCCTATTGGTACACCATCTACGAAGTGGCGATCCCGCGCGATGCCCGTGGGTGGGTGCAGGTGGCTCCGACCGTTTTCGTCACCACAGGGAGCAACGGTCGTGTGGTAGGCGTCTCCAGCCACGACGGGTTCACGAACGATCCGCTCCGCGTCTACGTATCCGACGACGACCTACCGATTGGCGAGGGCTGGTCGTATGCAGAGACGCACTGCCATTCGTGGCAGACGAGCGACCAGGTGGAGTTCGGCGCGTCGCCCGACATGCTGGCTCGGATGGCTCGATCCGTCGGGCTCCGCTGGGTCTTCGTCACCGACCATTCGTTCGACCTCTCGGTTCCCGTCGGTAAGTGGTTCGGGCGCGACCCGGACAGCACGCGGTGGAAGCTGCTCGGGGGCGAGATCAAGGCGGCGAATACCATCGATGAGGGCGTCACGCTGATTCGCGGCGAGGAGGTCTCCTGCGGGACCGCCGCCGGACACAACGTGCACCTGCTGGTCTACGGCGTCCCTGAGTTCATCCCCGGCAGGGGCGACGGCGCGAAAGAGGGGCGATGGTGGCAGAACGCGCCAGACATGAGCATCGCCGAGGTGCTGGCGATAGCTCGGCTGCATGGGGGTCTCGCATTCCCAGCGCATCCGTTCGTGTCGCATTCGGCGATGGAATCCGTCTTCCTGAACCGTGGCGAGTGGTCCGACAAGGACCTGAGCCATCCGTTCGACGGCTGGGAGATATGGAACACCGACGCCATCGACCGCTTCGGGGTCGCTCGCCGCGAGTGGATCCGACTCCTGCTGGCGGGAAAGCGCTACGCCGCCGTTGCCGGCAGCGATGCACACGGCGATTTCAACCGAACTCGGGCTGTGGGTCTCCCGTTTCTCAGTGTCTACGAGGATCAGCGCGAAGCGTTCGGGACGCCGCGGACGGCAGTCTACACGCCGGACGACACGGT